>DLUF01000098.1 GCA_002742765.1 Sulfurospirillum sp. UBA12182
TACTGCGACAGTTAGCAGTTTGGGTAATCCAGTGAATGATGCTCCTGATGCTATAGATGATACTTATTTAACTCCTAATATTAATGGTTTGGTGGGTGAGTATTTTGTTTATAATGAAGGCTCGAATGCAGATGGTGCAAATCTGACAAGTCTAAGTATGGTAAATAGTTTTATAGATGGTAGAGATCCTGATGCAACATTTGTTTCTACCTCTATAAACTATGGTGGAGTATCTAATAATCTTGGTAGTGATGGTGCTCTTCAGACATTTTTAGGTGATGACGCGGCTTCTTTAAATACTGATCCAGCTAATAGCTCTGATGCAATCATTAAGCTTAGCGGTAGTCTTAATCTTGAAGCTAATACTACTTACTATTTTAGAATAACTTCTGATGATGGCTTTAGTTTATCTATTAATGGAGAGATAATTTCTGAATTTACAACAAATCGAGGACCAGGGATAAGTACGGGAGAATTTACAACTCAAAATGCAGGTGAGTATGATCTAGGTATTGTATATTGGGATCAGGCTGGTCAAGCAGTTCTTAAGGTGGAAGTAAGTACAGATGGTACTAATTATAATGTTCTTTCAACAGATAATTTACTTTTACCAATTAATAATACGCTGATAACCGATGAAGATACTCCTCTTGTGATTGTTCCAGAAACTTTGCTCTCTAATGATACAGATTCTGAAGGAGATGCATTAACAATTACAGGGGTAAGTGATGCTCAACATGGTAGTGTTGTCTTAAATAATGATGGTACTATAACTTTTACTCCTGAAGAAAATTATAGTGGTGAAGCGACATTTGTATATACTATTACTGATAGTAATGGAGGGATTGATACTGCTACAGTTAGCATTTTGGTTAATCCAGTGAATGATGCTCCAGTTGTTGCTAATGCTACAGCAAATTTATATGTGCCTGTTGATGATATTAGAATAGCAAATTTAGCTGCTGGATTTAGTAATGCTGTTTTTGAGTCGAATGCAAATTCTACATCTAGAAATAATGATACTGATACTTTTCAAGATGCATATTATTGGGGGAATTATAACTCGATTAATTATAAATCAGGATATATTTTAGTAGACAATTCGGATTACAAAAATGGTGGTAGTGAAATTTCTACAGATTCTTTTGTAAATTTTGGAACATTTACACATCAAAATTTACCTATCCAAAATGGTACTTTAAAAACGATAAACATGGATATAAATTTTGATGTTATTATAAATGGTACATCTCAGAATGTTTCTTTTACAATAGCTATGAATCATACTGAAACTCCAAATAGTGGCAGTGACCCACGAGATATCATTACTCTTCCATCAGAAACATATACTTTTGAACTGAATGGACAAGAATATATTGCAAGTATAGCAGGGTTTCAAGATGCTAATGGAAATATTGTACAGACAATATATACAGATGAAAATGCTTCTAATAGTTATACAGTTGTTGGAAAAATTGTTTCTGCAGAAGATAGTTTGCCAACAGTTACAGGAAGTGTTATAGCAAATGATGCTGAAGATGAAAATCTAACTATTGTATGGGGTGATACTCAAAGTGATTATGGAACTTTAATAGCAAATGATGATGGAACATATAGTTTTGAAGTAAACCGTGAAACAAAAGATAGTATTTCTTCAGGGGAGACGCTCACAGAAACTTTTACATATAGTGTAACGGATAGTAATGGTGTAACGTCTTCTTCAACTTTGACCATAAATATAGGAGGCTATGATACAGTTTATAGCAGTACGAATAATTTTGTAGGGGATAGTGGCAATAATTATCTTACAGGAAGTGATGGTAGTGCTGATATCCTCAATGGTGGTGCTGGAAATGATGTATTAGTTTATGATAATGAAGATACGATTGATGGTGGGGATAATGAAGATATACTTCTTATTCAAGAAGATATAACACTCGATTTTGATAGTGTGAGTGCAAATATATCAAATATCGAGATTATCGATTTAGGTACAGGCTCTCAAAACATAACCATAAGTGCGGAGGATGTTTTAGATATCACTGGTAGCAATGTTCTTGAGATTTTAGGAGATTCAAGTGATAGCGTTACTCTAAGTGGTACGTGGACATCAACAGGAGTAGTAGATGGTTTTAACATTTATACTTCTAATGACACAGGTTCTCAAGTTACCATCAAAATCGAAGAAGATATAAACAACATTACTGTTAGTTAGTATCTTTACATGTAAGAAGGATTTTCCTTCTTACATACTTGGATTTGCTATATATGAGCCTTGTAGATAATCAATTGGGATAGCTTTTAGAGTTTCATACTCTTCTTTTGTCTCAACAGCTGTTGCTATGAGCGTGATATCAAGAGAGTTGACTAAAAGTTTAAAAGAATCATATGAATGGTTTTGTGCATTATTTTGCATATTTATATAAAAAGATTTATCTGCTTTTATGTAGTGTGGTTGAACTTCTTGTAGATAATTTAAATCTCGCTTGCCAATACTAAAATTATCAATACCAAAGTAAAAACCATATGATTTGACTAGGTTAGAAAAGGTTATATACTCTTCTAAATTGTGTGTTATAGCATAGTTACTAGATTCAAATGAAACTTTGATTTTTTTTGTATACTTTTTCATAAGATTCTCTAGCCAGTAAAGATTTGCAGAGCTTTTTATAAAAGAGTTGGCTACGTTGATAGCTATACTCATATTCTTCTTTGTTGAGGCAATTTGAAATGCTAATTCAAAAACTTTTTTGTCAACCACTTGTGTGAGATTTAAAGTATTTAAGATAGGCATAAAAAGTCCAGCAGAATAAGTGTTTTGTTTTTCATCACATAATCTTAAGTAACTCTCATAATGATATGTGGACGAAGATGAATCCAAAACAGGCTGTAAGGCAAGGTGGATACCATCTTTTTCTATAGCATTTGAGATAAGCTTATGCCACTCTTGTTGCCCAAGCTCGATAAGAGGATTAGTATTTTGTATATCATGAAAAATGATGGTTGATTCATCTTTCATTTTTGCCGTCGCAAGCGCAAAATCACAACGTGCTAAGATATCTTTTTGTGTATCTTCTTCATTAAAATAACTCGCTCCTCCACTTATCTTAAACTCTTCGATTTCTTTTATTTGAGGGTCTATACTCTCTTCTACAAAATGGAGGATATTGTTAGTGATTTCTTTTGATTTTATATAATCACAAGTAGGAAGTATGAGTGCAAACTCATGATCTTTGATACGTGCTATCGCTCTTTCTTCAATTCCTTTAGTAGCGTTGTATAAGATGTTAGAGAAGTTTTGTACAAAAGTTTGAATTATTTTATATCCTACATGTTTTTTGGTTTCAGAAAAATGCGATATCGAAAAGATAACGATAGTTCCACTAGAGGTTAAATCTTTTGCATTTAAAAGCGAAGATAATTTAAGAGAGAAAAACTTTCTATTGCCCAATCCACTCTCATCATCTTTATACAAAAGATCATTATACTTTTTAACCATGAGCGCTTCATGTTCAAAGATTTCTTTTACTTTGATTACCATTTTATTCATAGCCATAACTACATTTTGAAACTCAGTCGTAAAAGGGATGTGCTCTTGGATGATAAATTTGTTATTGGTTATGGCTAAGGCTTGCTCTTCCACTCCTCCTAGGGATTTTAAAACAAGTTTTAAAAGAGAATATAAGATAAAAAGTGTTCCTAGTGTTAGGAGTGCAAAAGATTGCAAAATTTCTACAAAACTTTCCCATAGTTGCAAATATGCATGACCACTATGAAGCTTTACATGTAAAGTTCCAAAAGGAACCCATCCAGCTGAAATCTGAGTTTGAGCTTCTGGAACTTGAAGTTTTATCATAGAGATAAACCAATCTGGAACAGTTTTAACTTTAAGAGTATTTTTCTTTTCAATTAAGATGTTTCCATCATTATTCTTAAGGGTGATATTTTCATAATACCCTCTATCAAAAATAGCACTAATCATCGTTTCCATAGTTGATAAATCATCACTATCTTCAGGAATTTGTAGACTCAAAGACAAACCTAAAGAGGTTGCAGTGTCCTCTGATGTTGTGTAGAGTTGATTTTGTATAAAATCATTTGCAGTTTTAAAGTTTAGGTACATAATAGAACTTAAAACCAATACGATAAAAACAGATAAGATGATTGTGATTTGCTTAAAAAGTGTCATATTTTATTTCTCCTGATGTCTTGTATGAGATTGAGCCATTTTTTGTTTTTTGTATTTCCAGATGGAACTTCTTCCCCTAAACCCTTCTGCTTTGCTACATATAAAGAATCCCCATTAAAACTATAAACAGGAATCAAATCAGGTCTTTTATTTGCTGGTAAAATTCTTGTATCATAGTTATCTAAAACCAAGGGAATAGATGTTTTTGTTTTAAAATAAGTTAAAACCATGTGTGCTATTTTTTGCTTGGTAGCCTTAACATAAGTTAAATACATTTTTTCTGTTTTTACACCTAATTGTTGCAATGTAAAGTACTTTGCAGTCGCATAATCTTCACAATCGCCTCTATCTTTTCCTAAAAACTCCAACCTAGTTGCCCAATAATCTTTCACTCCCCATGTCTCTTCATCACTTTGATAAGGTACTTGGTTGAAAAAATTATTGACTTGGATTAGTTTTTCCTCTTCGCTTGCATCTTTTAAAGAATTCATAAGTTTGATAAGAGCCAATACTCTGTTTTTGGCAAATGTGCCATATTTTGCTTCTACTTTATCAACGGTCTGTTTGTCTATGAAAAAATCATCATTACTAGCATTGCTCAAAGAAAATACAAAGAGAATCAAAAAGCTAGATAACAAGATTCTCTTTGTATAAAAAAACATATTAATTTGCTGGTAGGTATCCGATGTTTAAAACAGGAGTGTTTAAACATTTAGAAGGGTTAGTGTCATTGTCACATAATGAGTCTATATCGAAGTGTTTGTCATCTTCTAAACTCTCTTTAATGATACCATAATCAACGTTTTTAAGTACATCCAAATTGAGAACTTTAGGTAGCTGTGATGTTACATTTAAGAGTCTAAATTTTGCATATAAAAAGTCATATTCTGCTCTTAAAAGAGTTTGTCTTGCTGTAATGTACTCTTTTTGTGCATCAAGTATCGCTAAAAGGTCTCTTCTTCCTAAGTTATACTCTTCATTATAAGAGTCCAAAGTCTCTTTTGCAGCTTGTACATGTAAAGCTAGATATTTGATCTGCTCTTCATAAGATTTATAAGAAGAAAAGGCAAGACGAGTCGCTTTTATAACCTCTCTTTTAAGCTTGTTAAGGGCGCTATTTTCTTCTTCTATTTGTTTCATAACTTTTACTCTTTGTGCTTCGTGAGAACCACCTTTATAAAGGTTGTATTTTAAAGAGAGATAAGCTTTTGTAGTATCTTTATCCCCATTTACTCCATTTGCATTATGCTCCCAATCACGACTTACAACAGCATCAATACTCGGATAAAAATTACTTGTAGCACTTGTATATTCTGCTTTTTTTGCTAAAACATTTGAACGCATTACTTTGATGGCAGGATTGTTTTTGATAGCAACTATAGAAGCTTCATCTACATCTTTTGGTAAAGAAAAATCAAAAATAGGCTTTTGTGTATTTACCATGTCAAAATGCTTTCCTACATAATAATGATAATTTGAAAGCGTATCAAAAAAGTTGTTTTGTTGCACTATAAGATTTGATTTGGCAAGATGTAATCTACTAAGAGTTTGTTGCACTTCAGACATCCTACCTCTACCCGCATCTGTTCGCTCTTTAATCTTGCTATATATATCTTCATGATTTTTGACATTTTCTTGATACAAATTTGTAAGTGCATCCTCTCGTAAAACATCCATGTAGGATTTGATACTCTCTAGTGCTAAGTTATTTGCACTATCTAGGAGTGTGAAAGCTGCTGAAGATAATCTTGCTCTATTTTGCTCAACTTTTGCATCGGTAGCAAAACCTTGAAAGAGATTTTGTGTGAGAGTAAGAGAGTTTTGATAGAAAGTTTCATCAGTATCTTGTGTAGTACCTTCGTATTCGATTTTTTCTTTTCCAAAAGAGCTTTGAAAATCAAGAGAAGGCTGATACTCTGACTTTGAAATTGCGATATCTTGTTCTACACTTTGATAGTACTCAAGTTGTTTTTGGATATCTGGATGGTTGTTAATAATGCTGTTTACTTCATTAAAAAAACTATCACCTAAAAGTGTACATGTACAAAACAAAAACGAGTAAAGTGTTTTCTTCATAAAAAATCCTTAAAATATAATAGAAAAGTCATTATAACAGATATTTGCTATTTTTGCAAAAGTTTCTCAATTCGCCCCAATATCAAGTTAGCATGAACTCTTAAATCGTAGTATTCCCCCATATAAGAGAGTGGAATTTTACTACTTTTTTGTATATCTTCCGCCATCTTTTCTAAATCTTCTTTGATTTTTGGAAGTTCTGATTTATCAAGGCTTTCAAGTTTCAAATCTATCTCATGTAAGATTTTATACCACTTATATATGCTAGAACGGATTCTCCACCTATAAAGAGGTAAAGCACCTTTTATAATAGGAATTAAAAGTGTCAGAAGTGGAATTATCATGATAACAAGTCTATCTATGCTACTTGCAATCCAAAATGGAAAAATCTTTTCTAAAAAAGAATCACCTTTTTCCAGATAGTGCTTAGCATCTACATGTAAAGGAATTTGCAGATATTTTTTACTAGGAAATATCTCATTGTTTTCAAATAAAGATGGAGTGCTATGGACTTGTTTTGCAGTTTTTAAAATCAAACGAATTAAATCAGGGTGTAAATCTTTTTGCCCAACAAGTGTAGCGGTAGTGCTTAGAAGCGTAATGTTTGAAGAAGGGATATTGTTCTCTAAACTTACAACACCCTCACCGATACTTACAGGGGTGAGGTAGTGAAGTTTTTTACTGTAAGCACTTGCTCTTTGGATATTTAAAAGTTTTACTTTAGGATTTGAAAGAAGTGATTGAACCATCTTTGAAGAGGGTGAAATAACACTAAAAAGTACATCAATTTCCCCTTTAGTTAGAGCTTGTTGCGCTGCTTCATTTGAGAGTTCTAAAAGAGTTGTGTTTGTTTTATCTATGCTGTTTTGTTTGAGTATCTCTAGTGCTAGAGGTTTTGTGCCACTTCCTTCACTCCCTATTGATACTTTTTTACCTTTTAACTCATTGATATATTTGAAATCAAATTTTTCACTATAAAATATCCATAAAGGCTCAAAATAGATACTAGCTAAAGAACGAAGTGTTTTAACTTCTTCCTCATTGGCTACGCCACCTTGAACAAAAGCGATATCTACTTCTTTGTTTTGAAGTTTCTTTAAGGCTTCTACACTCCCTTGTGTTGGTACTATAAGAAGCTCAAATTTCTCTTTTTCTAAAAGCTTTTTATACTCTTGTGCGAATTTATAGTATGAACCACTTGTTGTCCCTGTTGCAATGGAGAGTTTTTTGGGAGGTGCTGGGTCTATAAACTGATAAGAAATTCCTAAAACAAGGAGAATAAGAACAAAAGCACCGAAACCTAATTTAAACCACTCTTTTTGCATAAAATTCCTTTTTAAACTCGCTAAATCTGTTTAACAGTATAGCTTCTCTTATCTGTTTCATAAGTGTTAAGTAGTAGTGTAAGTTATGTAAACTAGCCAATCTAAAATAGGTCAATTCCTTTGAGCGAAAGAGGTGATTTATATATCCTCTTGAGTAGTTTTTACATGTATGGCAATCACACTCAGGGTCAATAGGATTTTCATCCATGATGTATTTTGCTGATTTTATATTTATCTTGCCAAAAGAGGTAAAAAGTGTACCGTTTCTAGCATTTCTTGTTGGCATAACACAATCAAACATATCCACACCACGTTCTACATTTTCTACTAAATCCTCAGGTGTTCCTACCCCCATAAGATAACGAGGCTTTTGAGTAGGCATAAAAGGTGTCGTCCACTCTACTGTATCGTACATCTCTTGGTTTGCTTCTCCAACACTTAAGCCTCCTATGGCATACCCATCGAAATCTTCTAAAGAACAGAGTTCATTTGCAGAAATTTTTCTAAACTCCTTATCTGTGCCTCCTTGTATGATAGCAAAGATCTTTTGATGTGTACCAATTCCTTTTTGCTTTTGACTTATGTGGTATTCTATGGCTTGTTTTGCCCAAGAAGTAGTTCTTTGGATAGATAAAGCTATACGTTCACGAGTAGCTGGGAGTGCAACTAAATCATCGAGTATCATCATGATATCGGAGTTTAAATTGTATTGAATATCAAGTACGCTTTGTGGTGTGAAGTAGTGTTTTGAACCATCTATATGGCTTCTAAAGTGTATACCATTTTCATCTGCTTTGGAGATATCACTTAAAGAGAAAGCTTGAAAGCCACCACTATCTGTTAAAAAACTGTTTGGAAATTTTGTAAAGCCATGTAAACCACCAAAATGTTTGACTACTTTATCATTTGGTCTTAGATATAGATGATAGGTGTTACCAAGGATGATTTTAGCTCCAAGCATTTGAGCCATATCACTTGCGTCTAAACTTTTAACACTTCCTACGGTTCCAACAGGCATAAAAACAGGTGTTTGTATCGTACTATGAGCAGTTCTAATCGTACAAGCTCTTGCTTTGTTATCAACATTGTCAATTGTAAATTCCAATTATTTTTCCTCTATAAGTTTAAATTCTACACGTCTGTTTAAAAGACGCCCTTTTTTTGTTTTATTCTCAGCGATAGGTTTTGTATCCCCAAAAGAGACAACAGAGATTTTATTTGCATCAACTCCAAATTTAACCAAAGCTTCTTTAGTTTTGATAGCTCTTCGGAGTGCTAATTCGTAATTACTTTGTTTATCGCCTAGGTTGTCACTATGCCCTTGTAATTCAAGTTTATACTCTTTCATCTGTTTTAAAAGTTCAGCGTTTCTTTTGACTATATGGATTGAATAAGAAGAAACATCAGACATATTTCCTACAAAATGAATTTTTTTGAGTTTTGAAAAAGTATAAACTGGTTTTGGCTCTTGGATAGCTGTTATAATTTTTGGGATATTAGGAGTAGCCATAGCTGGTTTTGGTACTTTTTTCATATCCGTCAAAAGATTTCCACTAACAAAAGAGAGTTTTGCTTTTTGAAACAAAAGAGCATACTTGTTCTCAAGAAGCTTTTTTTCTATTTCAAAAAGTTGCTCTTGAAGCGAAAAAAGCGAGTTTATATCAGAGGCTTTTTTGTAAGAGTTTAGGAGTGTTTTTTGTTTTTGTTTTAACTCTTTTTGCAAGTTTGTCAAAGAAAGATATTCTTGAAAGTAGTTTGAAGCTTGTTCATCGATTTTTTTTAAAACAAAAGTTTCTAAGATGGCTTTTTGCTCAGTCATTGTTTGTTTATGAAATGCACTAACGATATCTTCTTGTCTTTTCGGAAACTCTATCAGAGAAAGTTTCTCTAGTAGATTACTAGAAGAGTAAGCAAACTGTGTATAGTCTTTATAACTTTGAAGTGCTTTTTGTTCCATCTCTTTTTGGAGATTGATTTCATTGCTTAGCTTTAAAAGATGTTTTTTAATTTCCTCTGTTTGTTCTTTTGTTTGAGTCTTTGTTTTTTGTTCTAGTCTAGTTAAAAGATTTTCATTTGATTCGATAAGTTTTAGAGTAATTTCTTGGGTTCTTAGAACGTTTAAAGAGTATTTGATAGTGTTTAGTGTGAGATTTGATTTCATTTTATAGATATCAATCAAAAGCTGTTTGTTATCTTTTTCCACCTTTTTTGCTATCTCTTTTTGAATGAGTAAAGGACTGTTAAGATATGTTTTTTCTAAAATATACTCAAACCCATAGCTAAAGTTGAAAGCTAATGCCAGAAGAAGGAAAAATTTTGCGCTAAAAGAAGTATAAAATCTCATTTTGGTATAATACCCTCCAATTAAGTATCAATCATCCTAACTTGGAGTAAGAATGAAGCGAATTTTGATTATTGCTGATGGTATTTTAGCAAAACATTTTTTAGAAAGAGTTATGATAGGAGATACAAGTGATAATTTTTACGATGTTGTCTATTATCGAGATAAAACACTCCCTGAGAGAAAAGCAGAAGATTTTACATTTTTAAAGTTTGATCCGACGAGTTTTGAAAAACTCTATCCTCTTTTAAATCGTAATTACTATCAAGTCATGATAGTTGTTTCCAAAAGGATAGATGCAACTGCGACTTATCAAAATATCCGAGAAGTGGATAAAGAAGTTCAAATCGTTCTTATGGATAGGTGGGATTTAGAGTATCAAGATAGTAGATTAGTTATCTTAAACTCTAAAAATGTTCTCTCTTCTCGTTTTGTGGATTATCTTCCTGACGTTCCTGTGGTCGCACAAAATGTTGGTTTAGGGGCAGGTGAGATTATGGAGATAAGAGTTCCCATAGGGAGTTCTTATGTGTACAGACATATAGCTTCAATCCAGCAAAAAAAGTGGAGAATATCTGCGATATATAGAGCAAACTCTTTGATTTTACCTCGTCCTACTTTGATGATACAGCCAAACGATGTACTGTTGACGATAGGAGATCCAAATGTTTTGCAAAGTGTTTATAAAAGCATCAAAAAAGAGTTAGGACAGTTTCCTGCTCCTTTTGGGAGTAGCCTTTATTGTATGATAGATATGCTAAGTATGCATCCAAAAGATATCAAAAAAATCGTCAATGATGCTCTTTTGTTACATGCAAAAATCAACAGTATTAGGCTGCATATTAAAATTATCAATCCGACTTTTTCTGAGCTTTTTGAACAGATAAAAGGTTATGATAGTAAGTATATAAACGTTAAAGTCGATTATTTTAACACTAAAGCTATGAAAGTGATTAAAGAGGATTTGAAAGATTCTGATATCGGTTTAGTGATTACAACAAATGAGTTTTTTACCAATCACATGAAAGCACTTTTTAATATAAGAATTCCTATCTTTAAAATCGGAGAAGGTGGCTTTTCAAATATCAAAGATAGTGTGATTTTAACAGCCAATAAAGATGAAATCGAAAAAGAATCCTCAGTGATTTTTGATCTTTCCAATCAGCTAGAATTAGATATAAAACTTTACAACTTTAACCCAGATGGGCTTAATAGCAAAAATGAAATCGTAGAGCATTTTGAAAATCTTTCTAAACTTTTTGCTAAAGAGGTTGAAATTATCAGTGAAGACAAAAATCCACTTTTAGAGCTAAAAAATCGTAAAGATATCTTGCAATTTGTACCTTTTAACTCTAAGGTTGTAGAGTCAAATATCTTAGCTATTTTTTCAACAGATATGGAAAAACTTTACTTCAAACTCTCAAAAGCATATCAACTTTTTATCCCAACAGCAATATAGTAACAATCGGTTATTAAATTACCTTAAAAAGGACTTTGTAAGTCCTTTTTTTGTATAATCGAGCTTATTTCAAATAGAAGAGAAACATGATAGTAGATATAAGTTTTGAAGCAAAAAAAAGTAATTCATATAAAGTAATTATTGATGAGTTAAAAGAGATAAAATTAGAGACAAAAGTTATCGTCGTAACAAATCCAACAGTTGCAAAGCTACATTTAGAAAATTTTTTGAAACTTTTACATGTAAAAGAACTCCATATTATACAAATTCCAGATGGAGAGAAGTTTAAAACACTAGATACTCTAAATATGATTTTAGAAGGATGTTTTGAAAATAAACTTGATAGAAAGTCGACTCTTATCGCTTTTGGGGGAGGAGTTGTGGGAGATATGACAGGTTTTGCTGCTTCTATCTATCAAAGAGGAATTGACTTCATCCAAGTTCCAACGACTCTTCTTTCACAAGTTGATGCAAGTGTTGGTGGCAAAACTGGAATCAATAACAAATTTGGCAAAAATCTTATAGGTACTTTTTGGCAACCTCGTGCAGTTTACTGTGAAACAGAGTTTTTAAAAACATTGCCACAAAGAGAGTTTAGTGCTGGAGTTGCTGAAATTATAAAAATGGCAGTTACTTTTGATAGAGAGTTTTTTGAATGGCTAGAAAATAATTCTTTACATGTAAAAGAAAATTTAGCTCAAGCTGTGAAAAAATGTGTACAGATAAAAGCAGATGTCGTTGCAAGTGATGAGAGAGAAGAGGGGATAAGAGCTGTTTTAAATTATGGACATACTTTCGCACATGTAATTGAGAATCAAACTGCTTATAAAAGGTATCTACACGGAGAAGCTGTTGCTATGGGTATAGATATGGCTAATTCTTTGGCTTTGAAGTTAGGACTTATACAAGAAGATGAGCTTTTAAGGATTAGAAATTTGCTTATGCGATATAACCTTCCTGTAAGTTACAAGATAACTTCACCTGAGGAATTTTATGAAGCATTTTTTCTTGATAAAAAATCACATAATTCAAAAATAAAATTTATTTTGCCTCATTCGATTGGGAATTTTGAAATGAGAGACGATATACCAAAAGAGACAGTTATCAAAACTTTAGGGGAGTATAATGCTTAAGAGGCTTTTCCTTGTAGCCCTTGTAGTGGTTTTTGCTTATGCTAATGAGCCACAAAATGAGAATACCCAAGTTGTACCAAATATTGATGTAAATGCTCTTAATGATAGATTAAGTGCGATTGATTTTAGTCTAAAAGACAATATCTGGCTGATACGATATGAAAACTATATCACTTATCAAAAGCTTATCGAAGAGTTGACACAGATTGATAAAGAAGTTGCAAAATATAAAAGAAAAAATGACCAAAAATCAAAAGAACTTTATGAAGAATATCTAGTTAAACAAGAAAATTTAGAAAAACAGATAGAGCTTTTAAATGAGTTTAAATCTTCTCCTTTTTTACAAATCGTCAAACCTGATGAGTTAGCAGCTAAACCTTCTGTTACAAATCCTTTCGCCATCATAGGGGCTTTTTCTTATATAAAGCAGATTGAAAAAGAGAGAGATGATTATAGTAAAAAGATTCTCTCACTTGATAATTTGATTTTGAGTTTACGAGAAAAAGAGGAGTTATTAAAGCAGCTTGTTGATGCTAATATTTCACAAGATGCAGTTACTCAGCTAGAGAGTATACGAAAAGATATCACAGCTTTTAACAGTGCGCATGATTTGGCACAAACGACATTTTCTTTGTATTCTAAAAAAGTAGATGAAGCAAAACTTGGTGTAACTGCTGATATAAAAGCGCAAATGCAAAGAGCTTTCAATATCGGTATTTTTGTTGTAATTGTTCTTGTTTTTACTTTGGTTTTTAAATATATCGCTAAAAAGTATATAAAAGATAACGAACGCTTTTATATGGCAAATAAAATTATCAATTTTACAAATATCACACTGATATTGTTGATTTTACTTTTTGCATATATCGAGAATGTTTCTTATCTAGTGACTGTTTTGGGTTTTGCTTCAGCTGGTATCGCTATTGCTATGAAAGATTGGTTTATGAGCATTTTAGGATGGCTTGTCATAGTCTTTGGTGGTAGTTTTCATGTTGGAGATAGGGTAAAAGTTCAAAAAGATGGGCTTCCTTGGGTTGGTGATATCATAGATATCTCTCTTTTGAGAATGACTATCTTAGAAGACATCACTTTAACAACATACATGGAAAACAGACGTTCAGGAAGAGTTGTTTTTATACCCAACAACTACATTTTTACGACACTTATCTCAAATTATACGCATGGAACTTTGAAAACAGTTTGGGATGGGATTGATTTTGCGATAACTTTTGAATCAAACCACAAAAAAGCACTCTATCTTATCAAAGAGATAACGAAAAAATACTCCAAAGGGTATACAGACATTGCAAGAAGAGGCTTAAATCAGTTAAGAAGCCAGTATAGTCTAAAAAATACAAATGTAGAACCTAGAATTTACTCCTTCTTAGAGCCACATGGTATCGTGATTAGTACTTGGTATATGACCAACTCTTATGCAGCACTTACTCTAAGAAGTACGATTAGTGCAGAAATCATTGATGCAATTAAAAAAGAAGATGACATTAAGATAGCTTATCCTACTCAAACGATTAATATCAAACATACGCATGTACCAAATGAGCAACAACTTGATGTAAATAAGGATGTATTGTATTGATATGAAGAAGGTATTTTTTAAAACTTTTGGTTGCAGAACAAACATCTACGATACTCAAATTATGATAGATTCTCTCAGTGATTTTGAAGTCGTAGGAGATGAAAAAAATGCTGATTTGATTGTTGTTAATTCTTGTACAGTAACCAATGGCGCAGATAGTGGTGTTAGAAATTATATCAATTCCGTTTCAAAAGAAGGGAAAAAAGTTGTCCTAGCTGGTTGTGGGGCTTTTAGCAAAGGGGAAGAGCTTTTTAAAGAGAAAAAAGTATTTGGTGTGATGGGACACTCTGAAAAAGAGAACATCAACACTCTTTTAAAAAATCAAATGGAGTTTTTTCAAATAGGAGATTTACACTCACTTGATAAGACGATTGTGAGTGATTATCGAGGGAAGAGTAAAGCTTTTATCAAAATTCAAGAAGGGTGTAATTTTCGTTGTTCTTACTGTATCATCCCTTATGTAAGAGGTGATGCAAGAAGTCAAGATGAAGAGTTGATTTTAGAACAGATAAGAAAATTAGCATTCAACGGTTATGGAGAGTTTGTTTTAACAGGGACAAATATCGGTAGCTATGGAAGAGATAAAAAAAGCTCTCTTGGTAAATTAGTTCAAAAAATCGCTTCTATCAGAGGTGTAAGACGCATTAGACTAGGAAGCATAGAACCGATACAGATAGATGAGAGCTTCAAAGAGATTTTACAAGAGCCTTGGCTAGAGAGACATCTTCATATCGCTTTACAACACACCTCAAAACAGATGTTAACTCTTATGAGACGGAGAAATCAAGTAGATAAAGACTTAGTGCTTTTTGAAGAACTTGCCTCTTTGGGGTTTGCTTTGGGAACAGATTTTATCACTGGGCATCCAGGCGAGACTGAGGAGATTTGGGAAGAGGCTTTAGAAATATTCAAGAAGTTTCCGCTAACGCATATCCATGCTTTTACTTACTCCAAAAGAGATGGGACTCCAAGTGCTAGTATGAAGCCACAGATTAGAGGAGATATCGCAAAACAGCGTTTGAAAGAGATTGAACAAATCGTTCATGGAAAAAATTATGAATTTAGAAAAAAGTTACAAGTCCCACTTGAAGTTTTGATAGAAGAGAAAAAAGGGGATTTGTATAGTGGATATGATCAATTTTACAATAAGATTTTTTTAAAAAGCCAACAAGACTTACTAAAAAATTGGGTTAAAATTGAGAAGTATGATATAAAAGAGGACGAAAATTATGCTACGTATTGATTTGAAATCAAGAAAAATTTTAGTAGGCTCGATAGCTTTTTGTATCGTTATCGGATTGCTTTTGTTTGGTTATCTTCGTGGCGAAGCAAAAATCATTAACTTACAAACATATGAGATGTTACTAGAGAGTGGAGCTATCAAGAAAGCTGTTATCCAAAACAATGAGGTTATCTTGTATGCAACAAATAACAGATACATCATCGTAAAAGATGGGATTGATTTACAAAAACTTTTAACTCATGTCCCCATAGAAGTAAAAAGCGAAAATCCTCTTTTGGCTGATTTGGTAGTGACTTTTATTCTTATAGGTGCTCTTTTTGGTCTTTTGGTATATGCTAGAAAGAGACGACAAGAGGAGTATGTAAGAGAAGAAGAGTTACGCAAAAGTGCAAATATGGCATATGATCCATTTGCAAAAAGCGTTATCAAAGCCTCTACGACAAGATATAAGTTTTCAGATATCGCTGGGATAGAGAGTGTAAAAGAGGAGTTGCAAGAGGTAGTTGATTTTCTAAAAAATCCTCTAAAATATCGAAAATTTGGTATAAATCTACCAAAAGGTGTCTTGTTAGTAGGACCTCCAGGTGTTGGTAAAACGATGATAGCAAAAGCAGTAGCAGGAGAGGCAGAGGTGCCATTTTTTTACCAAAGTGGAGCAAGTTTTGTTCAGATTTATGTAGGTATGGGTGCGAAAAGAGTAAGAGAACTCTTCTCTTATGCAAAAGCAAATGCTCCTTCAATCATCTTTATAGATGAGATAGATGCTGTTGGAAAAGCAAGAGGAGGAATGCGAAATGATGAGAGGGAATCTACTCTCAATGAGCTTTTAACCCAGATGGATGGTTTTGAAGAAAATAGTGGAGTTATCGTTGTTGGAGCTACAAATAAAATAGATGTTATAGATGAAGCCTTACTCCGTTCAGGTCGTTTTGATAGAAGGATTTTTATCCCTATGCCTGATTTTGAAGATAGAGTAAAAATCTTAGAGATTTATTTAAGAGAAAAACCATTTGAGGCTGATATCAAAGAAGTTGCACGGATGAGTGTAGGTTTTAGTGGGGCAGGGCTTGCAACTTTGGTCAATGAAGCTGCTATAAATGCTTTACGAGAAGGGCGTGAGCTTATCAGTTTAGATGATTTTAGACAAGTAAAACAGAAAGTTTTAGTTGGAAAAAGAAAGTCGCTTAATTTTTCTGATGAAGAGAAGAAAATCCAAGCAACCTACCAAGGAGCAAAAGCTTTAAGTGCGTATTGGTTTGAGGTAGATTTTGACAAGATTACTATCGTAAATGATAGGTTAAAAGATGTTGATTTGGAGATAGAATCAAAATCCCAAATGTTAGCAAAAATCAAAGTCTATCTTGCAGGTATGTGTGCTACAAAACTTCTATATAATGAGAGTTTTTCAAATTCTCATGAGGATTTAAGCAGAGCTAGAGAGATAGCAAAAAATATGGTTGAACTCTATGGTATGGGCGAAGCATTAGTACCTACTAATGATGATGTTTTACATATCTTAGATGAAGCTAGAAAAGAGGTTGAGAAGTTTTTAGAAGGCATGGAAAAACCTCTTATGAAAGTTTCATTGAAGCTTTTTGAAAAAGAGAGTATCACAAAAAGTGAATTAAAAGAGATGGTGGATGAACTTTTTTAGTGGATTTTGTTTTAGAGAAGAAGAGGAGTTGTTTGAAGCTTTTACATGTAAAGGTGAGTTTTGTATAAAAGGCTTTAGTTACGGGGCTATTAAAGCTTTTGAAAATGCTTGTGTAACAGAAACTCGTCTTGATAAACTCCAACTTTTTTCTCCTGCATTTTTTCAAAACAAGGATGAAAAATTTAAAAAACTTCAACTTCTAAGTTTTTGTAAAAATCAACAAGAGTATCTTGAAAAATTTGTTCAAAACGTGCTTTATCCATCTTGTGTAGATATCGAGAAGTTTTTACATGTACAAACAGCACAAGAGCTTAGAGAGCTTCTTTATTATGTTTATGATGAAGGTAAATTAAGAGCGTTAAAGAAAAAAGGTGTTGCGATAGAAGTTTATCTTGGCGCAAAAGATAAAATCATTGATGTAGTAGCAGCAAAAGAGTTTTTTCAGCCTTATGCAACCATCTATCTGTTACAAAACGTAGGACACATCTTACACTAAAATTTCAATCTTCTTGGGTCATAACTAAATTTCTTCCGTTTGATTTTGCTTTATAAAGTGCAGCATCTGCTCTTGCTACCATAGTTTTTGCGTCATCTAAGCTTTGATAAGAAGCGACACCAAAAGAGGATGTTTTATGTCCAACATGAGAAAAGTTGTTTTCTTCGATTAATTTTCTCAATTTTTCTGCTAAAACCTTTGCCCCACCAAGTGAGGTCGCTGGTAAGAGGATTAAAAACTCTTCTCCTCCCCATCTTCCAAAAACATCTTCTTCTCGAAGATTGGCTTTTATAAGAGTAGAAAACTCTTTTAAAACTTCATCTCCGACTTGATGTCCAAAATTATCATTAACAGCTTTAAATTTATCAATATCAGCAATAATAATAGAAAAAGGTTCATTATGTCGTTTGACAAAACTTAATTGGTGTTCAAAAAATTCATCAAGTTTGAGACGATTATAGATACCAGTTAGTCTATCTGTAACAGAGAGTTCTTCGATATACTTTTTGTCTGTGATGTCTTGGCGTATAGCTATATAACCTATCTTGTCTCCATCTTCATTATATCTTGGAGATATGACGGCATCTACCCAGTAGTCACTACCATCTTTACGTCTATTTTTCATCTCTCCATGCCAACTTTTATCTTCACTTATAACTTCCCAAAGCTCTTTATATAAAGAATCTGGCATCTCTTCGTGACGTACTATGTTGTGATTTTTACCTATCAATTCCTCTTTCGTATATCCTGAGATACGGCAAAATGCTTCACTAACTTCAGTGATAGTCCCTTCTAAATCTGTACTAGAGATGATGACATTTGCGTCTACAAGTGCTACATATTGCTCTAATTCTTTTTTCGAAGCTCTAAAATCAGTGATATCATTAAAAGTGATAACAACAGAGTTAACATTGGTAAAAGTATCATCAAAAATAGGCTGTGCATTTACCATAACCCAAACTTTTGTACCATCTTCTCGTATAATTCCCATGATTACATTTTCTTGTGCTTGTTTTGTTTGAAAAACCATTTTTGCTGGTCTTTTTTCTGGCGGAAAATGTGCTCCATCTTCATAAATAGCTTGCCATTTTGGGTCATCACTTGTTTTTCCTATGATATCTTCCATATTTGCTTTTAAAATTTCTTGGGCTGCAAGATTACATTCGATGATTTCGCCATCTGCATTTTGTACTATTATGCCCTCTTGCATTGCCTGAAAAATTGAGCGGATTTGCATCTCAGAATGTTCTATTTGTTTTGTTTTTTCTTTGATTATCTTATAAGCTTCTTGTCTAGTATTTAACAAAGAGCGTACCCAAAGTGAAAAGAAAAGAGTGATTAAAAAACCGATAAATACACTCAACAGAGGAATGATTTTGTTTATGTTGCCTATATCTAAACCTATATTGCTTTTAAAATAAAATGTCCATTCATTACCATGAAAACTTACTTTTTTATAGCCGTTTAGTCGGGTGTTTTGTAGTTTAGGGTTACTATCATAAAGTTTTGTTTTTTTATTCATATCTTGTGTATCGTAGATTTCAAAATCTATCTTAATATATCTGGCACCTAAAACATTTTCAAATAATTTTTTAACTTTTATCCCTGCAAAAATGACTCCTTTTGGCTGTGAGTTTTCGTCAAATAAAGGAGCAAAAATCGCAAATCCAGCTTTTTCATCAAAATCTTTTTCTTGTACAAGTTCGATTTTGGAAGACAAAGCAGGTTCTTTTGTGCTAAAAGCTTTTTCAATGGTATTGCGTCTTATACTTTCGCTTGCCATGTTAAAGCCTAAAATTCTCATGTTTTCAGTAGTAAAAGGTTCTATAAAAATACTTACAAAAGCATCTTTTGTCTGTTGGTCAGGAAAGATATTAAAGTTTTTAAAACCTTCATTTTTCATCTGTTCTATGAGAATGTTTTTATTTTCTTCGGTTACAAATTGTGCATAACCTACACCTTGGATACCTTGAAATTTATCAATCAGCCCTTGTGTTAAAATAAATGTTTGCCATTCGTCTCTTGTAACATTTTCAGAAGCTTCCATAAAAGAGACAGCAGATTGTATCAGTTGTATGTTTTCTTGTAATCTTTGTTTTACTAGAGTAATGATTTGTTCACTTGCAGTTTTAAAACGTAAACTCTCATTTTCTTCTAGCCATTTTTTACTTAGTAAGCCAATAAATAGAGTAATAAAAATTCCACATAAGAATATAAAAGAAGGTAATAGATGAACAAATTTATTGTTTTTCATAAAGTTCTAACCTTTTCAAAGTGCGCCAATGATATCAAAATTTTTCCTAAAACTAATTAAAATTGACAAAAAAAGACAAATTCAATATAATCGTCACCTTTAGTTGACTTAAAGTCACAAATACAAGGGGGCAAAATGCCTAAGATTGTGCGAAAAAATCAAAAAAAAAGAGCAATAGCTCTAGCCGCAATTGAGCTTTTTTATGAAAATGGATTGGTAAAAACTTCAGTTGAGTCTATCGCTAAAGCAGCAGGTGTTGGAAAAGGGACTGTGTATCTGTATTTTCACTCTAAAGAGGAGATAATCACAGAGATTTGGGATTTTGTTTGTGAAGTCTTAAATGAAACAAGAGAAAAAAGATACAAAGAAGCGTCGACTGTTGCACAGAAGATAGCTATTTTTTTCGACTTCTCTCCACTAGAAGAAGATGGACTTATTAACAAACTTATCAAAATTTTTGGTATGAACCTCTCAATTATCCTAACAACTTCACATCCAGCTTTGCAAGATGATTATATAAAAAAGACACAAAATGATATCGATCAGCTGAGAAAACTTTATCAAGAAGGTGTTTACAAAGGAGAGTTTCGAGATTTAGACCCTGAAGTCATAGGGGCGATTTTCGAAAATATGTTTAACGGTTCTATCATCAATTCTATGTGTAAAAATGAAGAGATTACAGCTATGAGAAAAGCGTTTCATATAAAGCGTGATATACTTTTAGAACTAATTAAAAAATAAAAGGACATTTATGGATAAAATCAAGATAGGAGTTTTAACACTCTCAGATCGTGCGAGTGCTGGAGTCTATGAGGATATCTCTGGAAAAGCGATTATGGAGACTTTAAGAGAGTATCTTCTCAACGAACTTGACTTTGTTTATGAAGTAATCCCTGATGAACAAAATCTTATCGAAGAGGCTTTAAAAGATATGGCAGATACTCATGAGTGTGCTTTGATAGTCACAACTGGTGGAACAGGTCCAGACCCTAAAGACCTTACGCCAGAAGCGACAGAAGCCGTTTGTCATAAAATGCTACCAGGCTTTGGCGAACTTATGCGTCAAGTGAGTTTAAAGTATGTCCCAACAGCGATTCTCTCAAGACAAACAGCAGGGATTAGAGGAAAATCACTTATCATCAATCTTCCAGGAAAACCAAAATCTATAAGAGAGTGCTTGGACGCTGTTTTCCCAGCTGTCCCTTACTGTATAGACCTCATACATGGACCATATCTGGAGTGCAATGAAGAGGTTATCAAAGCATTCCGTCCAAAAAAATAATACTTCTATATAATTAAAAAAGTAACCAGTGATTTTATCTTCTAAAAAATCGCTGGTTGTCTTGCTTACTAGAAATTTTTCACACATTTTTATATATTTTTTTCGTCAATAAAATAAATCTCTCCTGACATAAGTCAAGGACAATTCTTACCTGATTTTAGTATTATTTGCTTAATTTTTGAGATTAAAAAAACTATAAGGAAGGAGAAAATTGGGTATAAAATGGAGGAATTTGCTGTGCCAAAGGCTATATCGTTCTATTTTGGGTGTTTTCGAACAACAAATAAGCAAATAAGGATGGAATGTGAAGAAAAATAGATTCCTTGTATACACTGCATTGGTTATTGTACTTGCGACAATCACTATGTTTGCATATGTAGTGCATAAATCAAAAGCACTTTCATATCTCTCTAGTGATCCTAAAGCTTGTATCAACTGCCATGTGATGAATACACAATACGCAACTTGGCAACACAGTTCTCACGCACAAGGGGCATCGTGCGTAGAGTGTCACTTACCAACAAACAAAGGGTTGGTTGAGAAGTATTTAGCAAAAGCAAAAGATGGTTGGAATCACTCGGTTGCTTTTACCTTAAATACCTATGACAATGCTATTAAGATTAGTGAAGATGGTGCGAGAAGAGTTCAGGAAAATTGTGTTTCCTGTCACGCTTCTTTAGTCTCAACTCTAGTTACAAATAGCGATAAATATCATCAATATGATGATCCAAGTGTTGCAACGGGAAGAAAATGTTGGGATTGCCATAAAGGCGTTCCACATGGGAAAATCAGAGGTTTATCTACTACACCAAATGCTTTGGGTGTAAAAGAAGTAAAATAAAAAGGAGTTAAGATAATGAAATTAAAATTATTGATCGCTGGATGTTTGAGTGCGATGATCGCTATGGGACTTTTAGTGAGTAATATTAATGCAAAAGAAGAGGAACGTGTACAGCTAGCAAAAGCGCCAAGTGCAGCTGGTATCGAAGGAAAAGCAAAGAGTGAAGAGTGGGCAAAATACTACCCAAGACAGTATGACTCATGGAAGAAAACAAAAGAGTATGACACTTTTACTGATATGCTAGATAAAGACCCTGCTTTTGTTATCGCTTGGGCTGGTTATGGCTTTGCAAAAGATTATAACTCACCACGTGGTCACTATTATGCCCTACAAGATAACATCAACTCACTAAGAACGGGTGGACCAGTAGATGAGAAGACTGGGCCTATGCCAACAGCTTGTTGGACATGTAAATCTCCTGATGTTCCAAGACTTATCGAAGAAAAAGGTGAGTTAGAGTATTTTACTGGTAAATGGGCAAAATATGGTTCAGAAATTGTAAATTCTATCGGTTGTTATAACTGCCATGATGATAAAACTGCGCAACTAAGAGCAAGCGTACCACACCTAAATCGTGGTTTGGAAGCTGCTGGTAGAAAGAGCTTTGAAGATTCAACACATCAAGAAAAGCGTTCACTTGTATGTGCTCAGTGTCACGTTGAATACTACTTCAAAAAGACAGAGTATACAGATGACAAAGGTGTGAAAAAAGCTGCTGCTGTGGTAACTCTCCCTTGGGCAAATGGAATCGGCAAAGATGGTAATGCTGGTGTTGAAGGTATGATTGAATATTATGATGCGATTGGTTTTGCTGATTGGACACATAAAATCTCAAAAACTCCAATGTTAAAAGCGCAACATCCAGGTTATGAGTTCTTCTTAACAGGAATCCATGGACAAAAAGGTCTTTCATGTGCTGATTGTCATATGCCTTATACTCAAGAGGGTTCTGTAAAATACTCAGACCACCAAGTTATCGAAAATCCACTTAATGAGATGGATAGAACTTGTATGAATTGTCATAGAGAGAGTGAAGAAAAACTAAAAGGTATCGTACATCAAAAATATGAGCGTAAAGAATTTTTAGGCAAAATAGTATTTGATAACCTAGGAAAAGCGCATC
Source organism: Sulfurospirillum sp. UBA12182 (assembly GCA_002742765.1). Classification (GTDB taxonomy): domain Bacteria; phylum Campylobacterota; class Campylobacteria; order Campylobacterales; family Sulfurospirillaceae; genus UBA6810. Next base: position 23,014 of record DLUF01000098.1, read on the forward strand.
TTGAAACTGGTAAAGCGATAGAACTTGGTGCAAGTGATGAAGAGTTAAAAGATATAAGAACTCTTATCCGTCATGCACAATTCAAAGCTGATATGGCAGTTGCTGCTCATGGTAACTACTTCCATGCTCCAGAAGAGACACTAAGACTTCTTTCAGCTGGAAATAATGATGCGCAACAAGCTCGTTTAAAACTTGTAAAAGTTTTAGCAAAATACGGTGCGATGGACTATATGGCTCCAGAGTTTGATTCAAAAGATAAAGCTCAAAAATTAGCTGGTGTGGATTTGGCAAAACTAGCTGCTGAGAAAATGAAGTTCAAACAAACTTTAGAGCAAGAGTGGAAAAAAGAGGCAAAAGCAAAAGGACGTGCAAATCCTGAACTTTATCAAGATGCAGATACTATCAATGATGGTAAATCATCTTGGAATAAAAAATAACTTGCATCTTCGGCAAAGGAGGGTTTCCTCCTTTGTCACTTTACACAAAGGAAATGAGTGTTGCTTCGAATTTTTAGCTCTTATACTCTTTTTTATCTTTTACTCATCGTTATAGCTATAAGTTGTGGTATCGCAACTTTTATTGAAAATGATTTTGGAACGATTAGCGCAAGAGCATTGGTATATGAAGCACACTGGTTTGAAGCAATGCTTGCTTTAAGTATGTTCAATCTTTCTTTGTTGATTTATACAAAAAAGATGTATCAAAACTATGCAAAGTTTTTCATTCATTTTTCACTTATCGTTATCTTTGCATCCTCTTTTATCACGAGATACTTTGGTTATGAGGGAACAGTTTATATCACAGAGAAAAGCTATACACAAAGTGCCATCAGTTCTAAAAATTATCTTCAAATCTGGCTAGAGAGTGGAAATGAAGAGAAATATATAAGTATCCCCTATGAGATGTATCCTTTTGCTCCTATACTTGATGAAGAGTTTGAGCTAGGAAATAAGTCTTTACATGTAAAGATTAAAACGAAGGATTTTCAAAAACTTGGGTTTGAAACAAAGGGCAAAATAGTACTTAGCGTAGAAACTAAAAATGCAAAAGATAGCTTTGAAATGGATTTTATACAAAATCAAATAGGAAAATCTTTTTCAAAACTATTGGACTCGATAAAAATCAAGGTACAGTATGGCTCAATACAAATACCTCTACCTTTTGAAATCACTTTGGATGATTTTGTGTTAAAAAAATATCCTGGAACGAATTATCCATCAGAGTATTTGAGTTATGTGATGATTCATGATGCAACGAGTAAAAACAAATTTGCCAAGATTATCAGTATGAACCAGCCTCTTAGTTACAAAGGATATAAACTTTTTCAAACCTCTTATTCTCCAGATGAAAAAGGAACGATTTTATCTTTGAACAAAGACCCTGGGAAGATTCCTACTTATATGGGTTATAGCCTTTTGATTTTAGGTTTGGTTTTGAGTTTTTTTAGTAAAAATAGCAGATTATACCTCTTGATTCAAAGAACGAAAAGATATAATTTAGCTCTTCTTGTAACTTTATGTTTTGCTTTTTCTCCCTCATATGCGCAAAGTACATATCTTCAAAAGTATCTCCAAGAACATCAGCAAAATTCAAAAGAACTCTCAGAAGCATTTGGAGCGTTAAATGTCCAAGCGATGGGAAGGATGCAACCTTTGGGAACTTTGAGTCGTGATATTTTGTATAAATTTTCAAGAAAAAGTACACTGCATGGGATGGATGCAAATCAAATACTCTTAGGGATGCTCTCAAAAGCGGAACTATGGAAAGATGTTCCTCTTTTTAGTATCAAGACAGATGCTTTAAAAAAGCTCTTAGGAAAAGATTTAGATACAAAACTTATCTCTTTTAATGACCTTTTAGGAAAAGATAAAGAGTATCTTTTGATAAAACCTTTGGAAGAAGCTTCTTTGTTAAAGCCATCTGAGCAATCTGTCTTTCATAAAGAAGTTATACGGATGAATGAAAGAGTGGAAATTTCTCATATGATTTATGGTGCAAAGATTTTTTCCATTTTCCCAGATACAAAAAATCAAACAGATGTCTGGAGGGATTTTCAAGCCCTTTGGCAAGATATTGATGAGCCTTTGAGTAAACAAATTCAGTTAGAAACTTTGAAATTTTTAGATGCAAGCTTTAATCGTAATTATGAAAAAGCACTTACACACTTAAAAAGTATCGAAACTTTCCAAAAAGAGTATGGAAAAGGGTTGATTTTAGAAGATAAAAAGCTTCATTTTGAACTCTTTTTCAATAAGCTAGAACTCTTTGAAAAACTTACATTTGCTTCGATTGTTTTAGGGATTTTGAGCCTTGTATTTGCCTTTGGGAAAGTTTTTTATCCATTTTTCTCAAAGCCATATTTTGTGTTTATAAGCTCCTTTGGGGTTGGATTTTTGTTTGTGTTTCATTTTTTAGGTCTTCTTAGCAGATGGTATATCAGTGGACATGCACCGATGAGTGATACTTATGAATCTATGCTTTATATCGCTTTTTCAGCACTCTTTTTTGCGCTATTCTTTTTTAGAAATTCCCTTTTCGCCTCTAGTGCTTCCATACTCCTTTATGCGATGTTTATGCTAGGGGCATATCTCAGTCATATAGACCCTCAGATAACAACCTTAGTACCAGTTCTAAAATCTTTTTGGTTAACACTTCATGTCTCAGTTATAGCTGGTAGTTATGGTTTTTTAGGCGTTGCAGCTATGATTTCTCTTTTATGTTTGGTTTTATACGCTCTAAGAGAAGAAAAAAGGCTCTCTTTAGATACGCATATCAACTATCTTAGCAATATCAGTGAAATAGCGATTTACATAGGACTTGTGTTGCTTTTGATAGGCAATCTTTTAGGGGCTATTTGGGCAAATGAGTCATGGGGTAGATACTGGGGTTGGGATCCAAAAGAGACTTGGACTTTTATCTCTATCATTTTTTACACACTTTTAGTGCATATGAAGTATCTTCAATTAGAAAATTTTAGATATTGGTTCAATGTTGCTTCTCTTGGAGGTTTTGGTGCGATTTTGATGACTTATTTTGGTGTAAATTACTATTTGGCTGGAATGCACTCTTACGCCACAGGTGACCCAGTTCCTATCCCTTTTTGGGTATATTTAAGTGTTGGAGGGTATGTTTTACTGCTCCTTGTTTCATCTTTAAAAAGAAAAAATTTAATAGAAAGGTAGATATGAAAACTATAACAAAAATTCTAGCAACATCTGTGCTTGTAACCACTCTTTTTGCAGCAAATCCGTTTTATGGTGGTGTTGTAAAAGAAGTTATTCATGCTGGTGGCTATACTTACTTGTTAGTGCAAGAAAAAAATGCAGGTAGCTTTTGGGCTGCTGTGAGTAGTGTTGGGGTAAAAGTTGGCGATGAAGTGCGTTTTCAAAAAGAGTTCGTTGCAAACAAATTTCATTCAAAAGCGCTTAATCGTGATTTTGAAGAGTTGATGTTTGCGTCAAATATAGAGTATAAAGTCAAATAATCATCTTTACATGTAAGAGTTTCAACTCTTACATGTAAAAAAGTTAAGCAGATTTTTTAAAGAGTTTTTCTCTTAAAACTTTCACTAAAGCTGTATCAACGTTAGGTGATTCTTCATCGATAAAAACGTTTGCACACAGTGTGGTACTATCTTTTCTTGGAAGAACTAGATAATCTATTTGCATCTCTTTAATGTTTTTACATGAAACAGATACCACAGAAGTGATACCACCTTTTTCATTTACATTTACTACCGTAAAAAAAGCAGCATTTTTACATGCTTCACCCATATTTGCCTGCAAGCCTCTCTCTTCGTTTGTTGGAAATGCTATGGTCATCTTTTCCCTTTCATTTTATTTGTAAAAGTCTATTGTAAGTGGCGTTCAAAGTCAATTAATGAAAAAAATTTTACGTCAAGGAAAAATGCAAGAAAAAAGTGTTACTATTTGTTAGACTTTGGTTAAAGTTTGCTTATAAAAAGGATTTAGAGTTTGAAGGTTTAAGATAAATCTCAAATAAAAAAAGCGAGAAAAGAGCTTAAACCTTAAAAAAAAAGATTAGTTTTAAGAAGTTTATGCACTTATCGCTAGTTTAGCACCTATAAGCCCCATGATACCACCACTTAGATAGTTGATATAACTTTGGTATCTACTATATGCTTTTTGAGCTTTTTTTGTAGACAAAGTAAGTGCTACGATACTATACCAACTTGCATCTAAAACAAAAGCGATAAAACATAAAAGAGCATAAGAGAACAAAGAAGCATTTTCAGGCATAAAAGCTGCAAAAATACCTCCAATAACAATGGCAGTTTTTGGGTTTGAGAGTTGTGTAAAAAGACCGATGAGAAAAAATCTATAAGCACTCTCTTCTTTACATGTAAGAGTTTTTTCTTCTTGTTTTAAGGGAGATTTTGCATGGCTTATAATCTTATATGCAAGATAACAAAGATACAGACCTCCACAGATTTTAAATACAAGAAAAAGAGCAGGCATTGCTTTGAGTAAGATATACAAACCACTTGAAGCTAAAAAAGCAAAGACTAAAGCCCCTAATCCCATCCCTAAAGAGATAAAAAGTGCTTTTTTCCTAGAGTGCGACATGGCAGCATTTGCTACTACCAAAAAACTAGGTCCTGGACTCATAACTCCAAGGAGTAGAGCGAGTGAGATAGGAAGAATAAAAAGATATTCGTTCATGAGTTTTGCCTTTTAATGTAGATGATAGAGAACAGAGAAATGATGCCTAAAGTAATGATAGTAATGCTTTGTAAATACTCTTTTATAAGCTCTCCTTGATTTCCTAAAATATAGCCTAAAAGAGCAAGGATAGAAACCCAGATACCAGCACCTAATGTGGTATATAAAGAGAATTTCAACACATGCATCTGTGCAAGTCCTGCTGGAAGTGAGATATGCTGACGAACTACTGGGATGAGCCTGCCGTTGAAAGTAGAAATCTCTCCATGAGATGCAAAAAATGTTTCCATTTTTTGAAGTTTTTTTTCATCAAAAAAAACATAATGTCCATACTTCAAAAGAACTTTTCGCCCTAGTGTACGAGAAAGATAGTAGTTAAAAAGTGCACCTGCAAGTGAGCCAAAACTTCCCATAGCGATGGCAAGATAAAGGTTCATCTCTCCTTTGTAAGCGAGATATCCAGCTGGAATCATAACTACTTCGCTTGGAAATGGAAAAAAAGAGCTCTCTAAAAACATCAGCAAAAAGATACCGATGTAACCTAAAGAGCCTATTGTTTGGACTAAAAAGTCGATGATTTGGTGTAAAAGTTCCACGATTAACTAAGAGCCTTTAATTCATCTTCGATTTTTGCCATCTTTTCCTCTGCATCGTTTAGAGCTTTTTTATTTGTTTCTACTACTTCAGTAGGAGCATTTGCTACAAATCTCTCATTTGAAAGCATACCACTTAGTTTTGCTATCTCTTTTTCTAATTTGAGTTTTTGTGCATTGAGTCGCTCGATGATTGGAGTGAGATCAACACCACTAAGAGGGATAAAAACTTCTAGGTTATCACTTACATCTCTTACTGCATTTTCAAGTTTTTCGCTTATGAAATTTACTTCAGAGCTTTTGCCAAGAAGTTTGATAAAAGGTATAGCTTTGCTTAAGTCTCTATCTTCATTCAGTTTGATTGAAAGGCTCTCTATTTTACCAGGTATGTCTATCGTCGCTTTCGCTCTTCTTATACTTACGATTGACTCAATTACCAGTTCAAAAATTCTCTCAATCTCTTCATCTTTTTGTGTTTGGCTTGGATAGTTTTGAACCATGATAGACTCTACATTTTCAAGCTCTTTGTTACTAAGTGTTTGGTAAAGATACTCAGAGATAAATGGCATATAAGGGTGAAGTAGTTTCATAGCCTCTTTAAAGATACTTCCAAGCTCTTTTACGCTTGATTTCTCAGCTTTACTAAGCTCGATTCCCCAGTCACAAAACTCTCCCCATAAGAAACGATAAAGCGTCGTTGCCCCATCGTTAAAACGGTAGCTATCCATATACTCTCTCACCTCTTTTGTAGCTACTTTAAGGCGTGAGTACATGTAACGACCAAGGTCAGTTTTTATCGCTATCTTATCTAAGTCCTCAAAGCTCTTTTCGTTCATCAAAAGGTATTTTGAAGCATTGTAAAGTTTGTTTGTGAAGTTTCTCATCTGCTCAAGCTTTTCACCACTTAGTTTGATGTCACGTCCCTGCACTGCTAGGACTGCTAGAGTAAAACGAAGTGTATCGGCACTGTACTCGTTGATAGTATCAAGAGGGTCTATAACGTTCCCTTTTGATTTACTCATCTTTTGCCCATGTTCATCTTTTACAAGTGCATGTAAGTATATGTCTTTGAAAGGCAGTTCTTTAAATTCATGCTCGCCTTGAAACATCATCCTTGCAACCCAGAAGAAAAGGATATCAAAACCAGTGATGAGAAGAGTGTTTGGATAAAAGTCTTTTAGGTCGCTTTCAAACCATTTTTCATTTTTATAAGCATCTTCATTGCCCCAACCAAGTGTTGAAAATGGCCAAAGTCCTGAGCTAAACCAAGTATCAAGTACATCTGGGTCTTGACGAACGTGTTTGCTACCACATTTTGGACATACTTCTTGAGTCTCTTCTTCACTCGCCCACTCATGGTTACAATCATCACAGTAAAACACTGGTATCTGGTGTCCCCACCAAAGCTGTCTTGAGATACACCAATCTCGCAAATCCTTCATCCAAGCATTAAACGAGTTTATCCAATGGCTTGGGTAAAACTCTGCTAAATGGTTGTTTACTTTTTCTATCGCGCCATCTGCTATCTCTTTTTTTACAAACCATTGTTTTGAGATATAAGGTTCAACTACATTTTTACAGCGATAACAGTGACCCACTTGATTCTCATAATCTTCTACTTTTTCAACAAAACCCATCTCTTGAAGTTTTGCCATAACAGGTTCTCTTGCTTCAAGTCTCTCAAGCCCTTTAAACTCGCCACACTCAGAGTTTAAGATACCTGCTTCATCAAAGATAGTGATAAATTCTAAGTCGTGACGCTTTCCTACTTCATAATCATTCACATCGTGTGCTGGAGTTACTTTAACACATCCTGTACCAAAGCTCATATCAACATGTTCATCGGTGATGATTTTAATTTTTCTTTCTATCAAAGGTAAGATGACATTTTTACCAACTAAGTGAGTATAACGCTCATCATCAGGATGAACCATAACAGCAGTATCTCCAAAGTAAGTTTCAGGTCTTGTTGTTGCAACTACTAAGTATGCATCAGAGTTTTCGATAGGATATTTTAAGTGATAAAGCTTTCCTTTGTTTTGTTCATATTCAACTTCTATGTCACTTAAAGCACCATCGTGAGTACACCAGTTAACCATGTAGTTACCACGAACTATCATGCCCTCATTGTAAAGTTTGATAAAAGCTTTTTTAACGGAGTGTTTAAGCCCTTCATCCATCGTAAATCTCTCCCTTGACCATGCAGGAGAGACTCCTAGCTTTCTCATCTGATTGACGATAGTTCCACCACTAAACTCTTTCCATTCCCAAACTTTTTCTAAGAACTTTTCACGTCCAAGTTCCTCTTTTTTGATGCCTTGTGCTAAGAGTTGTTTTTCTACAACATTTTGTGTAGCGATTCCAGCGTGATCAGTTCCTGGTTGCCAAAGTGTTTTAAACCCATCCATTCTTTTGTATCGAGTGATGATGTCTTGGAGAGTAAAAGTGAGTGCATGTCCTATATGAAGACTTCCTGTGACGTTTGGAGGAGGCATCATGATACAAAAGTTTTTTCCCTCTTTTTGTATCTTTTTATTTCCATCTATTTCAAAATAGCCTCGCTCTTCCCAGATTTTGTAATAACTTTCTTCTATATCTTTTGGAGTATAAACTGTGCTTTTTTCACTCATAATCTAGCGACCTTTATTTTTTTAGTTGCGCGATTATACAAAAACTAGACTAATGAAAGGATTAAAAACTCTTCTTAAGCTTTAAATGTAGCGATACCCTTGCCAGTTGCTTTTGAGATATATAAGGCTTCATCAGCACGATTGAGTAAGCTTTCATAAGAGCAGTTTTCATGGCATTTTGTATAGCCGATACTCAAAGAGAGCTTCAGTGAGATTTCTTTGTTTATAACGATTATCTCATTTACGAGTTTTTCTTCTAATCTGTGTAGTAGATATTGTGCTGCATTTTCATCTTTATCGTGTAAGTAGATTAAAAATTCATCTCCACCAAATCTTGCTAAAACATCAGAATTCCTGATTTGTTTTTGTAAAATCTGTGCTATTTTAACGATAGCTTGATCACCAATTTGATGTCCATATGTATCGTTAATCTCTTTAAAATCATCTATATCTATAATGATAAAAAAGAGATGTTCATTTGTCCGTTGAAGAGTTTTGATAGTTTTTTCTAAGAGAATTTGAAAAGTGTTTCGATTGTAAAGACCTGTTAAAAAATCATATTTAGAGAGTTTTTCTACTTCTAAATATTTTTTTCTCAGACCCAATGCAAACAGTGTAGTGATGATACTTAAGACAACGCTAAATCCTAAACACCAAAATAAAGAGATAAAAAATGCTTCTTTGTATTTTTGGACTCCTTCTTGAAAAGTAGCTGTATCATAATCAACTCCTACAAAGCCTTCAAGCTTGCCTTGTTCATCATAAAAAGGGCTATGAGCAGATAAAAAAGTTCCATAATTATCTGTCTCAAAACGCTCATTGATATAAGTTTTTCCCTGCTTTTGCACCTCAATCCACTCTTTATCTTCAAGATCTTCAGTTATAACCTCTTCCATGATTTGAGTGCTTTCTAGTCTCGGGCGTCCTAGATTGAGTCTTTCATCACTCATGGTATCTAAGATATAGTAGATTTTTTCTCCTTCTTCTCTCATCGTGTAAACATAAAAGATTTTGGGATTTGCATTGTGAAATTTTACAAGAGGAGTTATGGCTTGTTTGTATGTTTGAGTGTTTATATCTTCTGGTTTTGTTAACTGTTTATGCAAGTTTGCATCAACTAGTGTGGCTAAAGTTGCGCTCAAATCGCCTATATGCATTCTAAAATCTTGAAAATAACTCTTTACATGTAAAACATGGAGGATGTAAACAGGAGCAACACTAATCAAACAAGATATAACAAAAGTACAAAACCCTACAAAAAAAGGACGAAAAATGATGATTTTTTGGATTTTGTTCATTTATATATCTCTAAATTAAGCAAATTGTTATTAGAATGATATCTTATAGAGTTTAATAGAAACTTGAATTTTGGAAACTATATGGAGATTTTATGAGAGTTGTTATATGTGGAGCTAGCAGTTTAGTTGGAACTCATTTAACAAAAAATCTTATTTCGCAAAAGCATGAGATAGTCAGAATTGGACGGGAACATTTTAGAGATGTAAAATATCTAAAAAACTCACTTGAAGGTGCGCATGTCGTTATCAATCTTTGTGGAGAGTCTTTTTTTTGTAAATGGGATGAACCCTATAAACACCAACTTTACGTAAGTAGGATTGAGACAACAAAAAAACTTATAAAAGCGATTAGCCAATGTGAGATTAAACCACATACTTATATAGCAGCTTCTAGTACAAATATCTACAAAGAAGAGCTAGTTCACAACGATAAATCACAAGATTTTGGTTCAAATTATCTAGCATTGCTAGTGAAAGAGTATGAAAGAGAGAGTAAAAAAGTAGAAGAGTTAGGTCTTCGTTGTGTGATTTTTAGGTATGGGTATATTTTGCATAAAACACATGGGATTTTAAAAATGATACAAAAAGCGTACTTTTGGAAGTTTGGTTTTTTGTTGGCAAAAGGTAAGCCTCTTATCGCATGGGTTGATATGGATGATGTTATAAATTCTTTGCTTTATACGATCGAGCATAAAAGTATCAATGGTATTTATAATGTTGTCTCTTCAGAAGTAGTAAACATAAAAAAGTTTATGAAAATTTTAGGTAAAGTTATCAAAAAACCATTGCTCTTCTCTATGCCTAATTTCTTTTTTAAGCTTTTATATGCTGAAGGTGGAGAAAATTTACTCAAAGGCTCTTTTGTGGTTTCAAAAAAACTACAAGAAGATGGTTTTATCATCAAAAATGAATCTCTTGAAGAGAGTTTAAAAAAAATCTACAAGTAATCTCAAAACACTTGCAATTTGAACATATGTTCGTTATAATTACAAAAAAATGAACATATGTTTAAAATAAGGCGAAAAAAAATGAGAATTACAATCGCAAGTGGAAAAGGTGGAACAGGGAAAACTACTATCTCTACAAATCTTTCTCATTATCTTTCTCGAAAAAGACAACTTGTCCTTGTTGATTTGGATGTAGAAGAACCAAATTCTGGTCTTTTTTTAGATAAAGAGATTTTTTATGAACAAGTTGCAAACAAAATGATTCCAGAATGGCAAAGTAAGAGTTGTATACTTTGTGGCGAGTGTGCTAAGGTTTGTAATTTTAATGCAATCTTAAAAATAGAAAAAGAAGTGTTGGTTTTTCCTGAGTTGTGTCATAGCTGCTATGCATGTAGTGAACTTTGTTTTACAAATTCACTTCCTATGAAACCTAAACAGATGGGAGAAATTACACATTATAAGTGTGGTACTTTTGATTTTATTGAAGGACGTTTAAGAGTTGGAGAAGAACAAGCAGTTCCTTTGATTTCACAATGTATTGAGTATGTAGATGAATCTTTTGAAAAAAGTTTTTTAAGACTTTATGATGCCCCTCCTGGAACTTCTTGTCCAGTGATAGAAGCTTCTAAAAAAAGTGATTTTGTCTTTTTAGTTACAGAACCTACTCCTTTTGGATTAAATGATTTGCGTTTAGCAGTCGAAACGATGAAGGTTTTAAAAAGAGATTTTGGTGTGATTATCAATCGTTATGGGATAGGCGATAGAGGGGTTGAAGAGTATTGTGAAAAAGAGGGAATTGGTATAATTGCAAAAATTCCAAATGATAAAGCCATAGCAAAACTCTACTCAAATGGAGAACTTGTGTATGAAAAACACGAAGGATTTCGTCGTGAACTTGAAAAAATATCAAGTTTTATAGGAGAGATAGATGCGTGAGATAGTCGTTGTATCTGGTAAGGGCGGCACAGGCAAAACATCTCTAACTGCTTCTTTTGCTTATTTAGAAAAAGAGAATGCCGTTATCGCTGATTGTGATGTAGATGCTGCAAATATGCATCTTTTGCTCGAAGCAGATTTTGCAAAACAAGAGGACTTTTTTAGTGGAGAAGAGGCATTTATAGATGAGCAAAACTGTATTAACTGTGGGATATGTGAGAGTACATGTAGATTTGATGCGATTAGCTTTGATGGGGATAAATATGTTGTAGACCCAATCTCTTGTGAGGGGTGTTGGTACTGTTCTCGTGTTTGTCCTAGAGAAACTATAAAAATGAATACAAAAAAAGCTGGTGATTTTTATATCTCTAAAACAAAAGTTGGCTCAATCATGGCTCATGCAAAGCTTGGTTTTGGTGCAGAAAACTCTGGGAAACTTGTTGCTCATGTAAAAAATAGTGCAAAAAAACTAGCTTTAGAAAATGAGAAAAATTTTATAATCGTAGATGGAAGTCCAGGTATCGGATGCCCTGTTGTTTCAAGCTTGAGTGGTGCTCATTTGGTAGTATTAGTTACTGAAGCTACGACTTCTGGACTACATGATTTAAAAAGGGTACATCAAGTTGTAAAAACATTTGGGCTTAGAGCTGTTTGTATCATCAACAAATATGACTTGAACGAAGAGGTAACATCTTCAATCGAAACTTTTTTAGAAGAAGAAAAAATTAAACTAGTTGGGAAAATAGCATACGATGAAATGTTTACAAAAGCTTTAAGTGAAGGTAAGTGCATAGTACAGAGTGATTCAAGCTTATCTTATGAGATAAAAAATAGTTGGGAACTGATTAAAAAGGAGGTTATATGAAAGTAGTATTTAGTGCACAAGGTAATACTTGGCAAGATAAAGTTGACCCAAGACTAGGACGTGCAGAGGGTTTTGTTGTATTTGATGAAGAGAGTAGGGCTTTAGAGTATATACAAAACACTGAAGGGATGAATGCTGGTCATGGAGCGGGTTTGAAAATGGCTCAACTGATGCTAGATTTAAAGGCTAATGTGATTATCACAGGTAATGGTCCTGGAGAAAAATCAAGTGAGATTTTTTCTAAATCAAATATAGAGATTTATACAGGGGCAGGTGAGATGAGTTTAAAAGATGCATACTATGCATACAAAGATGGTAAACTTACAAAACTATAACAAAAACAAGGATAAAAAAGATGA
>DLUF01000064.1 GCA_002742765.1 Sulfurospirillum sp. UBA12182
TAGTTTTGGATCAAGGTTATACTTCTTTAAAATATTAAAATCAAAATAGGTATGTGTTAAGGGTTTAGTTATCTCGATTTGAAGAGGTGATTTACCTTGCAAAACCTCTATGGTTTTGTTTGCAGCTATAAATCCTTGATCAAAAGGATTTATCATTACTCCGCCTAAAACCCTTCTCCCTAGGTGAATTTTATTTAAAGCAAAAATAGGATACCTGGAATTGCGAAAAAGTGCTCTTAGTCTATTATAAGGAATATAGTTTCCAAATTTATCTTTATATAAACTTGTAAACAGCACCGCACTGTTGTTTGGTAGAGAGTTGATTTTATTCTCAATTTTATCCATTTGGATATCATTATCATAAATGATATAAAAGTCTCTCTCATATGGTTTAATGGAGTCTAAAATTTGATTTTTAATCGCTAAAGAAGAAAAGGAGTTATCAGATACTATATAAAGTGTATTTATATTAGGTATCATTGTTTTTATAAGCTTTACATTTTTTTCTATTTCTTTATATTCTATAACCCCTGTGACAAACCTTTGTAAATGTAGAGGGATATCTTTTTTATCGAAATTTTCAGCACCACAAAAGATGATAGGTGTATTTTTAAAAAGTATTTCATGGTATTTAAGAGCAAAATTAAAAGCATAATTATCAGAGGTAATGATGGCTTTATAGTCTCTTTTGGCAAATTTTTTTTCATAAAGATTAAAAAGAGCTTCAAAGTATTCTGGGGTATCTATCTTTTTTGTATCCATATACTCGGTAGTGAGTTCATACTCAGAATTTTTTTCAAAGACACTTTCAACTCCCTTGGAAATTCCATCAGTCCACTTTAAACCTTTGTTGTAAGAATGTAGAAGAAGTATCTCTGTGGGGGCTTGTGCAAACAGTAACAAGGCAAAACTAAGAAACAAAAAAAAGGCTTTCATATTTTCTCTTTTTAAAATTTTTTTTAATTGTAGCGAAAAAAAAGTCTCATTTATATCCCTAATTTCAATCTATAATTTGTTAATTTTTTTAAAGGAGAGAAGATGAACAATACAGTGAAATTGTTATTGCCGGTGATTGTAGCTATCGTAGTAGCTCTTTTACCAACTCCAGAAGGTTTGAGTGTAAATGCTCATTACTTTTTTGCAGTATTTTTGGGTGTAATCGTTGGTTTGATTTTAGAACCAATTCCAGCAGCACTCATAGGTTTAACAGGTGTTGCATTTTGTGCAACTTTTGGGTTAGTAGGAAATGCTAGTGAGAGTATCAAATGGGCTCTTAGTGGATTTTCAAATGGTGTTATTTGGCTAATCTTTGCAGCATTTATGTTTGCACTTGGTTACAAAAAAAGTGGTCTTGGTAAAAGAATAGCTCTTTTACTAGTAAAACTTCTTGGTAAAACTTCCCTTGGTCTTGGATATGCAGTAGCTTTTGCAGATGGTGTTTTATCTCCATTCATGCCTTCAAATACAGCTCGTTCAGCAGGAACAATCTTTCCAATAGCAATCAACATCCCACAATTGTTCAATTCTACTCCAGAGAATGAGCCAAGAAAAATGGGTGCATACATCTCATGGGTAGCAATTGCTGCTACTTGTGTTACAAGTTCTATGTTCTTAACAGCACTTGCACCAAATCTTTTGGCAATCTCTTTAGTTGAGAAAAATGCTGGAATCGTTATCAGTTGGGGCGAATGGTTTAGTACACTTGCTATCATCATGATACCTCTTTTCCTAGCAATTCCATTTTTATCATATATTTTCTATCCACCTACTCAAAAAACTTCTCCTGAAGCTCCAGCTTGGGCAACTAAAGAGTTAGAAGCTATGGGACCGATTAGTAAAAAAGAGATTTTAATGTTAGGTCTTGGAATCTTAGCTTTGGTTATGTGGATTTTTGGAAAACAAATCGGTGTTAACAGTACAACAGCTGCTATCGCTGTTCTTTGTCTTCTTGTTTTAACAAATGTAATTAGCTGGGATGATGTTATCTCTAACAAAGGTGCATTTAACGTATTTATCTGGTTTGCTACTTTAGTAGCGATGGCTGCTGGTTTAAAACAAGTTGGTTTTTTAAAATGGGCATCAGGACTTATCTCAACTGGTTTAACTGGAATGGAACCTGTAACAATAGTCATTTTACTTGTAGTTCTATTTTTCTTATTTCACTATTTCTTTGCAAGTGTAACTGCTCATACTGTTGCTCTTTTACCTCTTTTCTTAGGAATTGCGGCAAACTTAATTCCTGCTGAAATGATGCAACCTCTTGCTATGCTACTTGTAGGTTCACTTGGTCTTATGGGTATCATCACTCCATACGGAACAGGTCCTTCACCAATTTGGTATGGTGCTGGATATATTTCTCAAGCTACTTGGTGGAAATTAGGAGCAATTTTTGGAGCCATCTTCTTAGGTGCGCTTATCTTACTAGGATTTATGATCTTATAACTCTTCAAAATGAAAAGGGTGTTCTCCTATGCACTCTTTTCATCTTCTTCCTATGGCATTAGCTCTTGCAGATTTTTTTAACTCTATGATTAACTCTTTTTGTCTTACATACATATACTTTAGCATATATGAATCATAAGGCTTTTTTAAATCTTCTAACATCAGTACCACTTTACAATAAATCTTATCATAATCTCCGATATATACTATCTTTGCTTCAATTTTTAATTCTACATAGCCATACTCTTCTGATTCATCAGGCAATTTAAAATTAGCATGAACAAACTCATTTAACAAAACTTTATTGACTCTGTGGGCAAACTTAATTGCAACAGAATTAATTGAGATATCGATAATCTCACCTTGATAAACAAATTTTTCATATTTTATGATTAAAGGAGTTCTTGAAGCAGGTTGTACTCTTGTATACTGTCTATTGTTTGCACTGGTGGTAAGAAACTTAAAATTGTTCAAAAGAGCCATAGATTTATCAAAATTAACATGTGTTACACTTGCACTTATATCATAAGGTAAATCAGGTGATTGAATAACTGTTTTTTCCTCTACCTCCATAGAATAACCTTGAAGTGCTTCAAACGAAAAGAAATACGCATCACCATCTGCTCTAATAATTTTTGATTGAGTATTGATACACAAACCTTTATAGATATTTAAAAGTTTAAGATTTGTTTTGTTTGCAATACAACTATGAAAATAGTGCTCAATTTGCTCTTCTTCACTCATATAATCACTAAAGTGATGAATTTCAAAATATTCATTATCTTTAAAGTCATTTGGAGTGATTGATTGTTTTGCGATATTTTCTACATGTAAGATAATTCTATTGATATTATCATCATAAAGATGAAGTACAGAAGAGATAATAATAGGACTTATCTCTTTATCTATTTCATTATAGATAAGTTTTTGATGTAAAGAATCTAATCTCTCTTTTACAGCATCAAAACTATCATTTTCAACTAAAATAACGAAAAAATTTGGACTCCATTGAGTTAAGACCTCATATGGTTCTTTATATTTCATAAGTTTAAGTATAAACTTTTTGATAAAATCATGTACCTTAAGGCTTCCTGTGACTTTAACTAACTTATCATAATTACTAACATTAATCAAAATCAAAGACATGTCATTATACGCAAAACTATTTTGAGCTAATTTATCTTTTAAAACTTCTACAAATTGAAATCTATTTAGAGTTGAAATATCATCACTTTCTTCAATTTTTCGATGAGGAATTATACTTAAAAGCTTATCAACACCATTTGGCAAAACATTGAGGAAAAAATTGTATTTCCAATCTTCTCCTTGAGCATTTTTCATCACAACAACTCTATTTTCATTTTGATTTGAAACTAACATTGTATAAATGCTCTCATTATTTTTAATAAGAGATTCAATCACATTTATATCATTAGAATCAAATACTTCATAAGCTTTTTCATTCGCAAAGATAAGATGCTCTTTCTTAAAAATCAAAAGAGCAAAAAAAGAGCTAATTCTTTTACTAATTTCTAACTGTTGCTTCTCATTTTGCTTTTCGTAAAATTTTATAATAGAATCAGAGACAGCTTTTTTTAAATAACTTTCATCATTTTTCATCTCTAATACTCTATCGATTGAGAAATGAAGAGCAAATTTTAACAAAAAGCTATTATTGCTATTTGAAGTAAAAAGTACAACTTTTTTTGAAGGAAACTTTTTTACTAAAGTATTTATGATAACAAATTTTTCTTTTGTTACTTCATCAATTTCTATATATAAGATGTCTATATTAGGGAGTTTTTCTGGTAAATTATACATATCGAAGGTATAAAAACTTTTAAAATCATCATTAAATGTATTTAGTTTATCAAGTAAGGGAGTAGAAAAATAAAAATGAGCAAAGCTCATTTTTGAGGAATAAACTGTCTGTTTTTTTGTCAACTTACACGCCCAATCAATAGTTGTTAAAAAATAATATCATAAAAAAATGAAATCTTTTCAACCTTTTATGTATAAAATTTTATCTTTTATTAACAAAAGCGATACAAAACCCAACTCCAAAGCCTATTATATGGGCATACCAAGCTATGTTGACCCCTAAAAGAAGTGGTGCAAAAGAGATGAGTAAAATAGCAACAAATATCCCTTTTCTATTAAATCTATCTACATAAGCAATCCAGCCAAAAAGTACACTAATAGCACCACTAGCACCAACCAAGACATGATTTAAGCCAAAAAAGTACATAAAAACAAAACTAAAAATAGACGTTAAAATACCGCCTCCTAAATAGAGCAAAAAAAGATATCTTGAACCTTTTTGATACTCTAACATACCTCCAAATTGATATAAAACAACCATATTCATCGCCAAATGTGTTAAACTACCATGCATAAACATAGAAGTTAATGGTTGCCAAAATAGCCCAGCTTCTAAAAAATATCTATTCAAAGCAAAAAAAAGATCAGATCTATCAAAACTATTTTGTAAAAAATAACAGATTATATTTACCAAAATTAGAGTTTTTGTAACATTCAAAATGACACCTTTAGATTTCTTGATTTGAGATATTTTAATATAAATTTCTATACAATACAACCTAGATTAAATGCAAGGATTTTTTATATGTACTATTTATCTATCGAAGGTAAACAAAAACTTAAAGGCTCAGTTTCTATCTCGGGAGCAAAAAATTCAGCCTTACCTATTTTAGCAGCGACACTTCTTTCACAAAATCCAGTATCTATCTCAAACCTCCCTAATGTTGCGGATGTAAAAACTCTTTTGAAATTATTGGAAAACTTGGGTGCTAGTTATGAAACAACACAAGAAGGTATCAAAATCGATTCCTCAACAGTCAATTCTGCATGTGCAAATTACGATATAGTAAGAAAGATGAGAGCTTCTATCCTTACATTAGGACCTTTGTTAGCGAGATTTGGGCACTGTGAAGTTTCATTGCCAGGTGGTTGTGCCATAGGACAAAGACCAATTGATTTGCATTTAAAAGCTCTTGAAGCCATGGGTGCAAAGATACAAATCGAACAAGGTTATGTTATCGCTAAAGCACCAGAAGGGCTCAAAGGTGCTACTATCATTTTTGATAAGGTTACTGTTACAGGAAGTGAAAATATCCTTATGGCAGCAGCTCTCGCACATGGTGTTACAAAGCTTGTTAATGTTGCAAAAGAACCTGAAGTAGTGCAACTTTGTGAGATTTTAAAAAATGCTGGAGTAAAAATCGATGGAATAGGAACTTCTGAGATTACTATTGTTGGAAGCTATGGAAAGCTATTACCACTACAAGATATCAAAGTTATTCCCGATAGAATTGAAGCAGGAACTTATCTTTGTGCAGGAGCTATTACAAACTCTAAAATAACGATAACTGATGTTATCCCTAAACATCTTGAAGCAGTTGCACTTAAACTCCAACAGATGGGTTTTGGCATAGAGATAACTGATGATAGTATAACGATTTTGCCTGCTACTAAAATCCTTCCTTCAGATATAGAAACTACTGAATATCCAGGTTTTCCGACAGACATGCAAGCTCAATTCATGGCTCTTTGTACACAAGCAGATGGAACAAGTCTCATCGATGAAAGACTCTTTGAAAATAGATTTATGCATGTCAGTGAACTTTCTCGTATGGGAGCTAGTGTGAAGCTTAAAGGGCATAGTGCTACGGTAGAGGGTCATAGAGAGTTGACTGCTGCTGATGTTATGGCAACAGATTTACGAGCAAGTTCAGCTTTGATTTTAGCAGCACTTGTTGCTAAAGGCACAACTAAGATACACAGAATCTATCATTTAGATAGAGGATATGAAAATTTAGAAGGAAAATTTTCAGCGCTCGGAGCAAAAATAGAGCGATTAGAGGAGTAAATTATGTCGACTTTTATAACAGTCTCTTTTGAAGAAGCTATCGAAAAATCTCTTCAATTAGCCACCACTACACCAACGATTGAGTGGGTTTATCTATCTGAGGCATTAGGAAGAGTTTTAGCAAGTAATCTTACATGTAAAAAAGCTTTACCCGCTTTTAACAATGCCGCACTTGATGGATTTGGTATCAGGTTTACTGATATTGGGAAAAAACTAAAGATTAAAGATACAATCTATGCTGGAATGGATATAAAAGATTGTTTTTTAGAAGAAAATGAGTGTTATAAAATTATGACAGGAGCTAAGGCACCTACTCATATAGATACTATTGTTCCTTTTGAAGAAGCGCTTGATTTTGATGAATATACAGTTACTCTACCTACAACAACAAAAAAAGGAAATGCCCTTAGACTTAAAGGAGAAGAGCAAACTTTAGGTTCAAAAATTTTAGAAAAAGGCTCTTTGATTAACTCCCAAAATATCGCTATGCTAGCATCACAAGGTATAACGAAAATTCCCGTATATAAGAAGATTTCCATAGCAGTTTTTTCTACTGGAGATGAGCTGAAAGAACCTTGGGAAAATGCAAATGAAAACCAGATTTATAATATAAATTCTTCTGAAATCATTGCTCTTTTAAGTGAATATGGATTTCAAGCAGATTATTGTGGAGTTATCCCTGATAATTTAGAAGAAAGTGTTGCATATTTTTCTAAAATGAAACGATATGATGTGCTTATAACTTCTGGAGGAATTAGTATGGGCGAAGCTGACTTTACAGCAGAAGCTCTTGCAAAAAATGGTTTTAATTCAATTTTTCATGGAATCAATATAAAACCAGGAAAACCTACAATGATGGGGAAAATGCAAGATACTATCGTATGTTCTATGCCAGGTAACCCATTAGCAGCATATGTAAACACATATTTATTTGTCATTCCTCTTTGTAAAAAATTGCAAGGTTTTAAAGATTTTGCTCATGAAAAGATTCTTTGTAAAAATGCAAAAAAATTTACAATGAAAAAAGGTAGAGTTAATATAGTATTAGGTAAATTAAAGGAAACTTACTTTCATGTCACCCAAGAAAACAAGTATGGTTCTGGGATGATCACACCTATTACGCAAAGTAACTGTATTTATTTGAGTGATGAAGATAAAAATTTTATCGATGATGGAGAGCTTATATCTTCTTATTTAATATAGGGGCTATTTAGTTATATTTTTTTTACCAAAGTTCAAGTTAGATTAAAGTTTCACAATATATAATTATGGAACTTTCAAGCGCAAATGGGGACAATTATGCTAAAAAATATCAAGATTTCGACGAAATTGTTGGCGATTTCCATCGCCTCAGTTATAGGACTTATGCTCCTTTCAGGGATAAGTATAAGCTCTAGTATAACAGGGATTAATGCACTTGAAAGGATATACCAAAAAAACGTCATTCCTGGAAATGAAGTTAATTTTGCAAGAGAACAGTTTGATACTATCTTAAATGATTTAATTCACGTAACAAGCCAATTCTTACCAACAGGACAAGCTAGAGATAGGGTTTACAAAATCCAGGAAAATATAGACAGCTTTTTTGAAAAAGCATCAAAAGATAGTTTTTATGATGATCCTTATTTGAAAAAAAACCTCAATGAAGCTTATGAAAGATACACAAAAGATATCAAACCTATGTTTGATACTATCCATGCTGTTTATGTTAAAGATATAGTCGATGAAATTGGTGATGTTGCGATTGAAATTGAAGAACCAGCAAGATATATATCTCTTCGTTTTGTAAATATGTCTGATTTTGTTGATAAGAGAATTAAAAAAATTAGCACAGATATCACAGAATCTCTTGATAAAAACTATTATCTAAATATTGTTGTTTCGCTTATAGTGCTTCTTTCAACTTGTGTTGTACTTTGGAGAATGAGTAGATATATTGTTAATAGTATTAATTTTATTGATAGACATATCTCTGAAAATTCTAAAAATTTAAACCTAAACAATCCTATAAACTTTGCTAATAACGATGAGTTAGGACAAATTTGTTCAAACATAAATACATTGATGTTCTCAATTCAACAAGCCCTTTTAAAAGCAAAAGCAACCTTTCATCAAACAGAAGAGGTAAATAATAAAGTAAATAATTCATCAAAAGATATCATTGATTTAGCACAAAAACAAGACCAAATCGTAGAAAATGTAAATACCTATACAAGCGAAATCTATACAGAGCTTGATGAATCAAGACAGATTTCTGAAACTTCAGCAAAATACATGCAAGAAGATTTTAATATGCTCGAAAAAATGATTAAAACTTTGAACAATATTGTTGACAGTATCAACAAAGTGAGTATTGATGAACAAGAAATTGCAACTAAAATAGGTCAACTTTCCGAACAAACAACACAAATTAGAACTGTTTTAGAGATTATCAATGATATTTCTGAACAAACAAATCTTTTGGCTTTAAATGCTGCCATCGAAGCAGCTCGTGCAGGAGAACATGGACGTGGTTTTGCTGTTGTTGCGGAAGAAGTTAGAAAACTTGCTGAGAGAACTCAAAAATCTCTCCTTGAAATTGATGCGACTATCAGCATAGTTGTTCAAAGTGTTGTTCAAGTTAGTGAACATATCAAAGTCAACTCCGAACAGGTTGAAAAGCTTAACAATGATGCTAATGAGATTTCTACTATGGCAACAGAGACAAAAGAATCTACTGCTAAGAGCTTAGAAATCACTAATGTTGCAAAAGAAAAAAGTATTCTTATCTCAAATAAAATCAAAAGCCTTTCAAATGGAGTTTCACAAGCAACTGATTTGACACATAAAAACAAAGAGGTTGCACATAAGCTAACTGAAATTTCAAAAAGTTTACAAAGAACAACAGCAGAGTTAAAACAAGAAATAGACGTTTTCAAAGTTTGATACTTTTAAATCTCCCTAAATTGTGTTAAAATAAAACCTTAAGTAAAGGAAGTTTGACAAGGGAGATTTTTTTTGATATTATTTCAACCTCAAAAAACATGCGGGAATAGCTCAGTGGTAGAGCACAACCTTGCCAAGGTTGGGGTCGCGAGTTCGAACCTCGTTTCCCGCTCCATCTTTTTTTTCTTCTTTTTTTTCTCCTTTGTATTTGCCTCAAACATCAACCTAAAAAATGAGTATTGTATCGAAGATGAAGAAGTTTTATATTCTACTTTTTTTGATAAAAATTTACCAAAATTTGAAATTTTACAAATCCCTTCTTTAAGTGCAAATTTCGATGTTCCTTCTTTACATGTAAAAGCACCTTTTAGTGAGCATAACATTAGTATCTCTGATTTAAGCAGTGGAATTATCACCTTTAAAAGAAATTGTAATATAAGTGGAAAAAAAAGCCTTATTGAAGATAAAATCAAAGCTATTTATACACAAACCTATCCTTGCATACAAATTGATAAAGTGGATGTCTTTATAAAAACTAATTTACCAGCAGATTTTAAATCTTATAGATTTAAAGACGCAGGAATTAACGAAACAAGACTTAAAAGTGCAAATGGCACTATATGGGTACTTTTTGAGACAACTGATAAACGAGAGAGAAAATTTTATTTTAGCTATATTATAGATGCTTTCATCAATGTTTTTAAAGCAAAACATAATATGCTAAACGATAAAATTCTCTCACAAAATGATTATGAAGTTTATAGAGTAAAAATCGAGAATCTCCCTTCTAATTTGATAAGTTGCAAAATAGAAAAAAATTTGATAACAAAAAGCTACATTAGAGCAGATTCTTTACTTACTTACAATCAAGTTGAGATAAAAAAAGATGTCTTAAAAGGAGCATTAATTCGCTCTTATATCATTGATGGCGGCTTAGTAATTGGGATGGATACGATTTTGCAAGAAGATGCAAATATAGGAGATAAAATCAGAGTGAAAACAAACCAAAATAAATTTTTAGACGCAAAGCTTTTTTCTAAAACTGAGGCAATGATACTTAAATGAAAAAGCTTATCATAGGTATCAGTGGAGCTAGTGGTGTTAGTTTAGCTGAAAAATTTATAAACTTGCTTCCAAAAGATATCGAAAAATTTATCGTTACTTCTGCAAATGCACAAACAGTTATCACAAAAGAGGAAAATCGTCACTTCTTTTTTAACGAAAACATCCATGAATGTATAGCTTCAGGTTCATTTAAAACAGATGCTATGATAATTCTTCCTTGCAGCATGAATACACTTTCTAAGATTTCTGTTGGTATAGCTGATAACCTTATCACCCGTGCTGCTGCTGTTATGCTCAAAGAAAGAAGAAAACTCATCTTAGCACCAAGAGAGATGCCCTACTCTTCAATTGCTTTAGAAAATATGCTCAAATTATCCAACTATGGAGTGATTATAGCGCCACCTGTTGCAGGATACTATGCAAATATCCAAAACATAGAGGATATGGAAAAATTTTTTATAGGAAAATGGTTTGATTTATTAGGTATTGAGCATAATTTATACAAAAGATGGGAGGGATAAAATGAATAACAAAGTATGTGTCTATCCTGGAACATTTGATCCTATCACAAATGGACATATGGACGTTATAGAAAGAGCAAAAAAAATCTTTGATAAAGTTATAGTAGCAATCGCTGTTTCAGAAAACAAAAAGCCTATGTTTTACATTGATAAAAGAGTAGAGATGGCAAAAATGGCTACAAAAGATATACCAGGTGTAGAAGTCTTCTCATTTAATGGGCTTTTAGTTAATTTTTGTCAACAAAATGATATCACAACTATCGTTCGGGGCTTAAGGGCTGTAAGCGATTTTGAATATGAACTACAAATCGGTTATACAAACTCTTCTTTAGACAAAAACATTGATACACTCTATCTTATGCCAAGCCTACAAAATGCTTTTATAAGCTCTACCATAGTGCGTGATATCCTAAGACATCATGGAAATTTTGAACATCTTGTCCCAGCAAGTATAAAAAACTATTTGAAAGACCAAGCATGTATGTGATTTTTGAAGGTGTTGATACAAGTGGCAAGAGTACACAAGTAGAACTTTTTTCACAAAGAGAACAAAATGTTGTTGTAACGAAAGAGCCAGGGGGAACACATCTAGGAGTTAAACTACGAGAAATTTTACTTCAAAGTGAGGAAAAACTCTCTTTTACAGCAGAACTTTTACTTTTTTTAGCAGATCGTGCGGAGCATTTTGAGAAGGTTGTTAAACCAAATCAACAAAAGATTATCATTAGTGATAGAGGGTTTATCTCTGGTATCGCGTATGCCCTAGCAAATAACTCTCATATCTCTTTAGATTTTCTCATCTCTTTAAACAGATTTGCACTAGGTGAGCATCTACCACAAAAAGTTGTTCTTTTTAAAACAGATTATGAACTTATCACCACAAGACTAGGAAACAAACAAAGAGATACTATCGAACAAAGAGGTATTGAGTATCTACTTAGAGTACAATCCCTTATGGAAGATGTTTTAAAGAGTTTACATATAGATTACCTAGCGATAGATGCAAATCACAAAATAGAAGATATTTATAAACAGATACAGGAGTATATATACAGATGATAAATCCACTAAGAGGAATGAAAGATACGATTGATGAAGCAAGTCAAAGATACACATACTTCATCGAAAACTGTTCAAGAATAGCAAAAAACTATGGCTTTTCTTTCATAGAAACACCTATCCTAGAAGAGACTGCTCTTTTCAAAAGAAGTGTTGGAGAGAGTAGTGATATCGTTGGTAAAGAGATGTATCAATTTATCGATAAAGGCGGCAATGATGTTTGCATGAGACCAGAGGGTACTGCTGGGGTTGTAAGAGCATTTATCTCTGCTAAATTCGATAAGGCTGGTGGAGTAAAAAGATTTTTCTATCATGGACCTATGTTTCGCTATGAAAGACCACAGAAAGGACGTTTAAGACAATTTCACCAATTTGGAGCAGAGACTTTTGGAGAGTACAGCATCAAAGAAGATGCGATGATTATTTTAATGCTTCAAGAGATATTTGACTTTTTTGGTATCAAAACAAAACTACTGCTTAATTCTTTAGGATGTAAAGAGTGTATGCCTCCATACAGAGAAAAACTAGTGAAGTTTTTAGATAAAACAGAAGGTTTATGTGAAGATTGTCTAAGACGAAAAGAGACAAATCCAATCAGAGTTTTGGATTGTAAAAATGAGACATGTCAAAATCTTCTTCAAAATGCTCCTATGCTAAGTGAGAACCTTTGTGAGAGTTGTCAAAGTGATTTTAGTGAGCTAAAAACTATCTTAGATAGATTTGATGTCTCTTACGAAGTAGATACAAAACTGGTTCGAGGACTTGATTATTATAACAAAACTGCTTTTGAATTTATAAGTGATGAGATAGGAGCCCAAAGTGCAATCGCAGGTGGTGGAAGATATGATAGGCTTGTAGAGTTTTTAGATGGAAAACCAACAGCTGGTATAGGTTTTGCTATGGGAGTTGAGAGATTACTTGATTTGATACAAATGCCAAATACTCTTAGAGAGGGCTTTTATATCTGTGCCCTTTGTGAGGAAGCATCTGAAAAAGTAATGGAATTAGTTATTAAAAAAAGAAAAAGTAATGTAGTTCATACAAATTATGAAGCAAAAAGTTTAAAAGCTCATCTAAAAGCTGCTGATAAATCAGGAGTAAAAGAGTTTGTATGCATCGGTGAAGACGAGCTAAAAAATGGTCAAGTTTGGATAAAAAACTTAGAAACAAAAGAGGAAAGAACTCTTGCTTTTGAACAGTTTTAGGAGTTAAATTGAAATACGGAATTGATATTTGGGGAAATGATAATTTCTTCATAGAAGATGGAAAAGTTAAAGTTAAAGAGTTTTGTCAGCCAGCGCTCATTGACATCGTAGAACAAGTTAGAAAAGAGGGATATACTGGACCTCTTCTTTTACGATTTCCCCATTTGATAAAAAAACAGATAGATATGATTTATGGTTTTTTTGAAAGAGCTATTCGAGAATTTAACTACAACGGTAACTTTCAAGCTGTTTATCCACTCAAAGTCAACCAGTTTCCAAATTTTGTTAAAAATTTAGTCCACTTAGGACGTGATTATAACTATGGACTAGAAGCTGGAAGTAAAGCTGAACTTATCCTTGCTATGGCATATAACAACCCAGATGCACCTATAACTGTTAATGGCTTTAAAGATAAAGAAATGATAGCTCTTGGTTTTATCGCTTCAGAGATGGGATATAACATCACACTTACGATAGAAGGTTTAAATGAACTAGAAACGATAGTTGAAACTGCTAAAAAACGATTTGGTAAAGTTCTAAATATAGGATTAAGAATTAGGCTTCACAGTTCAGGTACTGGCATTTGGGCAAAAAGTGGGGGAATTAACTCTAAATTTGGTTTAACTTCAACAGAGCTTATCAAAGCAGTAACAACCCTTAAAGAAGAAAAACTTCTTGAGTATTTTACGATGATTCATTTTCATATCGGTTCACAAATAGCAGAGATTGCTCCACTTAAAAAAGCTCTTCGAGAAGCTGGAAATATCTATGCCGAACTTATTAAGATGGGTGCTTCTAATCTTTGTGCTATCAATTTAGGTGGTGGTTTAGCAGTAGAATACTCTCAATATCAAGATAATTTACACAGAAACTATACCCTAAACGAATATGCAAATGACGTAGTTTATCTTTTAAAAGAGATTGCCAACAGAAAAAAGGTTAAAGAGCCAAATATCTTCATAGAATCAGGTCGCTATATCGCGGCTCATCATAGTGTTCTTGTTGCTCCAGTTTTAGAGCTTTTTTCTCAAGAGTATACGGAAGAAAAGCTTTTTATGAAAGAAAAAAATCCACCTTTGATACAAGAACTTTATGACTTATATCAAACAATAAACAAAAAAAATGCACTCGAGTATTTGCACGATAGTATAGACCATATGGAATCTTTGCTTACTCTTTTTGATCTAGGGTATGTAGACTTACAAGATAGATCCAACACAGAAGTCTTGGTAAATCTCATCATTAAAAAAGCTGTAAATCTACTCAAAGATAAGCATTATCAAGAGTTGCTCTCTATCCAAGATAGGGTTCAAGAAAGATATCTTGTCAACTTTTCTATCTTCCAAAGCTTACCTGATTTTTGGGGATTAGGACAACACTTCCCTATAATGCCACTGAATCGATTAGATGAGAAACCTACTCGTTCAGCTTCTATTTGGGATATCACATGTGATAGTGATGGTGAATTTAGTTTTAACCCTAAAAAACCCCTCTTCTTGCACGATGTTGATTTGACACAAGATGAGTATTTTTTAGGTTTCTTTTTAGTAGGAGCTTATCAAGAAGTTTTAGGTATGAAGCATAATTTATTTACACATCCAACAGAATTAAGTGTTCATTTAGATAAAAATGGTTATAAAATAGAAAATATCATAGAAGCACAAAGTATCTCTGATATATTAGAAGATTTAGATTATGATGTTAAAGAAATTCAAGAAAATCTTAATGAAAAGATAGAAAATTCTGATCTAATTGATGATAATGTTAGAAAATATATCTTAGGGGAAATCTACTTGCTTCTAAATGATAATGGTTATCTTAAAACCATTAAAAGTGAGGAAAATAGATGAGTGAAGAAGTATCCTTGTGGGAAAAGATAAAAGAGGATTTTGAACAGCCTATTAAAAACGATCCTGCATTAAACTCAAAACTTGAGCTTTTTTTCAATTACCCTGGTGTTTGGGCAATTATAAATTATAGAATTGCAAATTGGCTTTATATAAGAAATTTTAAACTCTTAGCTCGATTTATCATGGGTATTACACAAATCATAACCAATATAGATATTCATCCTGAAGCAAAAATCGGTAGAAGAGTTTTTTTAGATCACGCTTTTGGTGTGGTCATAGGTCAAACTGCTATCGTTGAAGATGATGTTTTGATTTATCAAGGAGTAACACTAGGTGGTGTTAATCTCAATCGTGGAGAAAAAAGACATCCAACCATCAAAAGTGGTTCTGTTATAGGAAGTGGTGCTAAAGTTTTAGGAAACATCATCATCGGTCATAACTGCCGTATAGGTTCAAATTCTGTGGTTGTAAAACCTGTTCCTGATGATTCTACTGCTGTTGGGATTCCTGCTCGTGTTATCACAAAAGGAAGAGACAAAAATCCAATGGCACACAATAAAATACCAGATACCAACAAAGAACTTTTTGCTTATCTCTTTAAGAGAGTTAAAGTCCTTGAAGATGCTATTGGTTGCTGTGATAAAGCTACATGTAACCAAGACATTTCGCAAAAAGATGAAGAGTTAGAAAAAATTTACGAGCTTTATCTCAAAACTATTAAAGATTAGAAATTTTTTTGATATAATTCGCAAAATTTATTAAAGGGCAAGCATATGATATCAGATCGTATTCAAGTATTGTCAGAATCTTTGACAATGGCTATTACAGCACTTGCAAGAGAGATGAAAGCAAGTGGCAAAGATGTTTTAAGTTTTTCAGCAGGTGAACCTGACTTTGGAACTCCTGAAATCATCAAACAAGCTGCAATTAAAGCTATCACTGAAGGAAATTCAGCATATACAGCAGTTCCTGGAACTCCTGAAGTCCTAAAAGCTATTCAAACAAAACTTAAACGTGATAATGGCTTAGACTATGAAATTTCTGATATTGTAACAAACAACGGTGCAAAACACTCTTTGTTCAACCTATTTCAAGCTATCATCAATCATGGTGATGAAGTTATCATCCCTGCCCCTTACTGGGTAACATATCCAGAAATCATCAAATACTGTGGTGGCATCCCTATTTATATCGATACTGATGATACAACAGAATTTAAAATCACTCCAGAACAATTAAAAAGTGCCATTTCTGATAAAACAAAAGCTATCATCATCAACACTCCTTCAAACCCAACTGGTTCAGTCTATACAAAAGAAGAGATTATAGCTTTAGGTGAAGTTTTGAAAGGAACTGATATCTTGGTTTGCTCAGATGAAATGTATGAAAAACTTATGTTTGATGGAACTGTTTTTACTTCTTTAGCGTCAGTGAGTGAAGATATGTATAAAAGAACAGTGACTATCAATGGACTCAGTAAGTCTGTTGCTATGACAGGATGGAGATTTGGCTATCTAGCAACTCCAAACAAAGAACTTTCAAAAGCTATTAAAAACCTACAAAGCCAAAGCACTTCTAACATCAATTCCATCACACAAAAAGCTGCGATTCCAGCACTTTTAGGTGAAGCAGATGCTGATATTGAGATGATGAGACAAGCCTTTGAAAGAAGAAGAGATTTGGCAATTAAGATGTTTAATGATATAAAAGGATTAAGTGTAGTAAAACCTAATGGTGCTTTTTATCTTTATGTCAATATTAAAAATCTTATGAATGATTCTGTACAATTTTGTAAAGAACTCTTAGAACAAAAAGGTGTTGCACTTGTTCCTGGTGCTGGCTTTGGAACTGAAGGTTACTTTAGATTCTCTTTTGCAACAGATGAGGCAAGTATTATTGAGGGAATTAAACGTATCAAAGATTTTGTCGAAAACTACAACAAATAATTATACCTTTCCCTGTTTTATCAGGGAAAGTCTCCATTTTATCTCCCTTTTTTGGTAAAATAAAACAATTTTCATATAAAGAGGTCTTATGAACAAATACACCATAACTCTTGCTAAAACCTGTCTAGGTTGTAAAAAGCCATCTTGTCAAAAAGGATGCCCAGTAAATACCCCAATAGCCGAGATGATTAGACTTTTTCTCTCAGGGGAGATTAAAACAGCAGGAAAAATGCTCTTTGAAAACAATCCACTTTCCATTATCTGTTCTTTAGTCTGCCCACATGAAAAACATTGTGAAGGTCACTGTATTCTCAACAAAAAAGGAACAGCAGTAAGTGTTGGTAGCATAGAAAATTATATATCAGATTTTTACATGCACGATACCAACTTTAAAAAACCTACACCAAATGGGCATAAAATAGCTATCATTGGAAGTGGACCTGCTGGGATTGCTTTGGCATTTATACTAGCTTCAAAAGGTTATGAAATCACCATGTACGATGGTCATGATAAAATCGGTGGTGTTTTACGTTATGGTATACCTGATTTTAGACTCAACAAATCGACTCTTGATTTGGTAGTTGAAAAGCTAAAACAGCTTGGGGTAAAAGTCAGACCAAATATAATGATAGGAAAAAATATAACCATCGATGACCTTTTTCGTGATGAATTCAAAGCAGTCTTTTTAAGTACAGGCGTTTGGAGTCCTAAAAAACTTGGTATCAAAGGGGAGAGTTTAGGACATGTTCACTTTGCTATTGATTATCTCAAAAATCCAAATGTCTACGATTTAGGTAGACGTGTAGTAGTACTTGGTGCTGGAAATGTAGCGATGGACGTTGCTAGAACATGTATCAGAAAAGGTGCTAGAGAAGGTGTGATTATGTATCGTAAAGGCTTGGAAGATATGCCAGCAGAAAAGCATGAAATAGAGTGTGCAAAAATCGATGGTGTTAAGTTTGAACTCTATAAAGAACCGATTGAATTTACTGATGATGGAGTAATTTATAAAACAACTGATGGGACAGAGGAGACTGAGCTTTTTGAAGCTGATTCGATTTTTGTCTCCATTAGTCAAAACCCAAATGACCTCATAGTTCAAAACAACAAAGGTATTGCTGTTGATGATAAAGGACTGCTTTTTACTGATGATTCTGGTATGACTTCAAGAAAAGGTGTTTTTGGGGCTGGTGATGCTGTAACTGGAGCTAGAACAGTAGTAGAAGCTGTTGCATTTTCAAAGAGAGTAGCTATTTCAATCGAAGAATATATTCATAAACTATAAAAAAAGGGGTTACATGTAAACTTTTTACATGTAACCATCTCGTTCTACTTCTCTTTGCTCTCAAAATTCTCTTTTGCTTTTTGTAGTGTTTCGATAAGTTGGTCTAAATTCTCATATGGTATATGAGCTTTCCAATCTGGACTATTTTCATCACCTTTTAAAGAAATTCCAATGCTTACAACTGGAAATGAACCTGTTCCGTATGGCTCATCAAGATGAGAAACCGAAATCTTTCCTTTTTTTGTATCTGCTAATGCAAAACTATCGATAAGTGTACTTTTTCCACCCATTTTATTCTCCTACTAATAAATTTTGT
>DLUF01000067.1 GCA_002742765.1 Sulfurospirillum sp. UBA12182
AAAAGCGCATAAGCGATGGGAAGTTTCATATCTGCATTTGCTAGTTGAACACATGAGCATCCATCAACAAAATCTATCATCGCATGCATGATGGAGCGAGGCTCTATGAGTGCATCTAAGTTTTGTATATCAAAAAGCCATCTTGCTTCTAAAAGCTCAAAAAGCTTATTTGTCATCGTAGCACTATCTATCGTTATCTTTTTCCCCATAGCCCAGTTTGGATGTTGCAAAGCTGATGTGGGAGTTTGGCTTGCAAGCTCATCTAAAGGAGTATCCCTTAAAGCACCTCCACTTGCCATGATGGTCATCTTCGATACAGCCCTTCCATTTTGCAAGTACCAAAGCCCAAAATGCTCACTATCAATCGGGGTAATCTTTGAACAATCCAAAAGATGTCCAGCAACAACTAAAGATTCTTTATTTGCTAAGGCTAGTTTTTTCCCAAGCTGGAGAGTTTTTATGGTTGGGGCAAGTCCTACGAAACCGACAAGAGCATTTACTACAAGGTTAGAAGAACAAAGTTCAAGTATCTCTAAGATGCCTTCTTGAGCATAAAAAACTTTTTCATGATTTACTTTTGGGACATCTTCTTTGTTTGCGACACAAACAAAACGAGGATTAAACTGCGCTATTTGTTCATTTAAAAGCTCTATCTGACTTCCAGCGACTAAAGCTTCTACACTTAATCCAAATCTTGAAGCTATCTGAAGTGTGTTAACCCCTATTGAACCTGTTGAGCCTAAAAGAATCACTTAGGCAAGACCTCGAAGTAAAATCACCATGATAACAGAAGCAAAAAGATATCCATCAAGCCTATCAAGCATTCCTCCGTGACCAGGGAAAAGATTTCCACTATCTTTTACTCCCGCTTCACGCTTCAAATAACTCTCAAACAAGTCTCCCCAGATACTAGAGAGTGCCACAAAAAATGAGATAAATAAAGAGAGAGTAAAATCTACATATAGAAGTCCAAGAATTGTTCCAACAACACTAGAGATAACAACACCACCGATACACCCTTCCCAAGTTTTGTTTGGGCTAGTAGGAGAAAATGGTGTTTTCCCTATACTCTTTCCTACAAAATATGCCCCTGTGTCTGTTAAAGCAACAACTACCACAAGCCATATCAAAACACCCATACCAAAATCTTTGTACAAGGAGAGTAAAAAAAGCATCGAAATTGAAGGATAAAAAAGAGGAGCTAATACGCTATAATTAACCTCTTTTCTGTGTGCCATGATGGCTAAGGAAAGAATCAGAACGATAAAAATCAAATCATCTGGATTTGGAAAAAAAAGAGCGATAAGCCAGATAAACACAGCATACACATAAAGCTTGTTATCTTCAACTTTAAACAACTTCATTGCTTCATAAAAAGCAAACAGATAAACTACACCTAGAACTGACCATGTCACAAAAAGATTATCAACAAACGCTATCAAGATTCCAAAAGCTAGCATCGAGAAGCCTGTTAAAACTCTATCTTTTTGAGAATTATATATCTCTTTGAAGTCCATAAAAATTCCAACTATTAATTTCTGTAATGTTAACCTATTTATCGTGAGTTTTTGCTTATAACAAATTTGAAAAGATAAAAAAAATTTAAACTTTTATATCTAAATGCCCTATGGCAGGGGGTTCTTCTTCGTCACTCTCTTTTAAGTGTTTGTGTTTTGTGTCTTTTGTAGTTTCTTCTTCTTTAGCCCCACTCTCTTCTTCTCTTTTTTGTTTTTCATGCTCATTTTCTGGGTCTATTTTGTATGTCTCTTCTGTAGGTCTAACTTCTGTTACTTCTTTGTTTTTTTCATTAGCAACAGCGGCTGCTTGGAGGTTTTGCATCTCAAGTCTGTTTTGAAAATCAGTCTGTTTTGAAGCTTGTACTTGCATGTTTTGATTTACATAGATATGAGCACCAATCGGACCTATTGCCATCTTTTAGCCTTTACATGTAAAGATTTTTTATATCTAACTCTCTTCTTTCGCTTGAATAAAATCCAAGCTCAATTCATCTCACTAAAGCTTTGAGTCCCTTAAGAGATTATCTCACTCTTCAAAATAAAGAGTTTTATAATCTACATAGGTAACATTTGCGCCCTCACCTACTTTTACATTTCTCCTTTGAGTATAATCGACCAAGTACAAACCTTTTTTAGTAACACTAAATTCTACACAAATTTTTGCTGCAAAATCAATCACATGTTGTGGTATATTTTGTTTGTCTGTTCTTATTATAACATGGCTTGAGGGTATATCTTTTAGATGTAACCAAATGTCACTTTTTTTAGCTTCTTTGAGTAGCGTTATGTTACCTTTTTCATTTTTTCCTAGCATGATTTTAAAACCGTCAAGAAAAAACACTTCATAATTTCTTTGGTCGTTGCGCTCTTTTTTACTCTGTTTTTGTTTGGGCATGATAATCCCTAACTCTGTTTCATCATTTGATTTTTCGATGACATGTTGGAGTTTTCTTAAGAAATCAACCTTGCTTTGTAGATTGTCTCTTTCTATGTAGAGTGACTTTGCCTTTCTTTTGAGTTTTTTTGATTCGCTAAAGAGTAGATTAGCACCATGCGTTGGTGTTTTTGCCTCTTTTGGAAACAAGATATGCACTTCATTGCCTTCAAAATCAACCAAATGAACATCTTTTTGATAATCCTTGATTTTATAGATATTGCTTAGCACTAGTGTTCCCCAAAGATTGTATAAATCAGCTTTTTCTAAAAGCTCCTCCTCTTTTTCTAGCGCATCTAATTTAGATTGAAGTTTGTCTATTCTCTTAGCAACATTTATAAGTTTTTGATTTTTCAAGGCAAGTAGCCTTAGATTTGCCCTTCTTTCGTACTCTTGTTCTAAAAAGCAAACAACATCTTCTCCCACATTCGATGGTTTTTCGATAAACTCTCTTGCTTCAAGTGGTTCTAAAACTTCCCCTACTTTTACACTTCTGCTTGAAACACTAAGGTCTATATGCCTAAGAGCTTCTAAAACAAACTCATTTTCATCAAGGATAATGCAATTTGTGTTTCTCCCTGTGAACTCAAACTGTAAGATACTCACAAGAGACTTATAGCTCACATTTGCACTCGTGTAAAAACGCAAAATTCGATTTCCTTCAAGAACTTCTACCTTGTTTATGTGAGAATTTGCAAATCTTTTGTTCAAAATCACATCAAAAGGAGCATTATAAAGTTTTGCTCGTTTGAAGTTCTCTCGTATAAAAATGTGTGAATCACCCTTTGTCAAATCAAAAAAAAGAGCTTGACTCTTTTGTGTTCTTTTATGTGGTAAAAAAACTATTTTTATAATCGTATCATCAACCCGACTTATAGAATGTATCTTAAAAAATGTTTGTAAATAAGTTGATACCTCGATTAATTCATTACGCTTCATATATCTTTATCCTTTTTTGAGAACAAAACTAGGGGGATTTTTTGTATTATATCATTACTAAACAATAACTACACACTCTTTATATAAAATTTTCAAAACACTAAAGGAGTTTATCATGAAAGCAAATATCGGGAAAATGGATAGATTTGTAAGAGTTATCGTAAGTGTTCCTTTCTTAGTTTACGGTATCATGGAAGGCTCGATTATACCTCTTGTTGTAGGTATTGTTATCTTAGGAACAGCTGTTTTAGGTTTTTGTGGTTTATATACTCTGTTAGGAGTAGATACTTGCAAAAACAAAGATAAACAAGGAAATTGTGAGATATAAGTTGGTGCAAAAGCACCAACTTATCAGATTGATCTAAATTTCGCTGGTCCTATGGAGTGGATAGAATTTCCTTCACTATCAACCGCAACAGTCACTGGCATATCTTTAATCTCAAATTCATATATAGCTTCCATACCAAGCTCTTCAAAAGCTACTCTTTGTGCTTTTTTGATTGATTGGGCTATGAGGTACGCAGCTCCACCTGTTGCTATAAAGTAGATAGAACCATACTCTTTTATAAGGTCGATAGTAGGCTGGCGACGCTCTGCTTTTCCTATCATTCCTAAGATATTCATCTCCATCATATCCTTTGTAAACTTATCCATACGAGTTGATGTTGTTGGGCCCGCTGGTCCTACTGCTTCATCTCCCACTGGGTCAACTGGCCCAACATAGTAGATAAGTTTATTTGCTATATCTACACCATTTGGAAGTGGTTTACCTGCATTTTTATACTCTACTATCTTTTTATGTGCCGCATCACGAGCAGTTAAAATCTTTCCTGAGAGAAGTACTGTATCGCCTACTTTAAGTTGTGAAAGATTTTCTTTACTCAAATCTTCAATATTGATTCTTTTTATATTATCAACTGGGAGTTCTATATCAGGCCATGTATCAAGATCTGGCTTTTCAAAAACTGCTGGACCATCACCTTTTAGTTTAAAATGTATATGTCTTGTCGCAGCACAGTTTGGTATCATAGCTACTGGCAAAGATGCTGCGTGACATGGATAATCTAGTATCTTTACATCTAAAACTGTTGTAATCCCTCCAAGTCCTTGAGCACCGATACCTAATTTGTTGATATCTTCATAAAGTTTTAAACGCAACTCTTCAAGAGAATTAGAAGCCCCTCTAGCTTTTAACTCGTGGATATCGCATTTTCCCATCAAAGCTTCTTTTGCCATGAGCATTGCTTTTTCTGGATTTCCCCCGATACCAATACCTAGTATACCTGGAGGACACCAACCAGCACCCATCTTTTCTACATTTTCCATAACCCAATCATAAATACTATCGCTTGGATTTAGTACAGCAAATTTTGCTTTATTTTCGCTTCCGCCCCCTTTAGCGGCAACAGTTATCTCGATTTCATCTGAATTATCAACACTATAATGAATCACTGCTGGAGTGTTATTTTTTGTATTTACTCTTTTGCCAGCTGGGTCACTTACAATAGAGTAGCGAAGTGTATTGCTTGGGTCTTGATAAGCAGCTGATACACCCTCGTTTATAATCTCTTCAAGCTCTTTAGTAATTTCAAGATCTGCTCTCATACCAACTTTGATAAAAACATTAACCGAACCAGTATCTTGACAGAGTGGTCGATGTCCTATCGCACACATCTTTGAATTGATAAGAATTTGACCGATAGCATTTTTTGCAGAATCTGAAGTCTCTACTTCATATGCTTTTACCATACCTTCTACAAAATCTTTTGGATGATAATAAGAGATATATTGTAATGCATCTGCTATACTTTCTCTAATATCACTTTCAGTTATTTTCCCCATGTTAACTCCTTTGGATTTTAGTTTTTTTATTTTGTTGTCAAATTATAACTCAAAATTTAAGATATAATTGGGACTAAAAAAGGCTTGCCTTATGATTTTAGACTATAAAAAACTCGATGATCTAAGTAGATATAAAGTTATGTCCGCTAGTGTCGTACCCAGACCCATAGCTTGGATAGTCACTGAAGATGAAGGTATCTTAAATGCTGCTCCTTTTTCTTACTTCATCCCACTCTCTAGTAACCCAGCTACTATCGTAGTTTCTATCGGAGTGAAAGAAGATGATACGCCAAAAGATACTTTAGCAAATATCTTAAAAACCAAAAAAGCAACTATCTGTTTTGCAAATGAAAACAATCTTGAAAAACTCAAACTCACAGCAACTTCTTTGGATAAAAATGAGAGTGAGATAGAAAAATACGAAATAGAAGTAAAAAAAATCTTAGATGATTTTCCACCCATGATAAGTTCTAGCAAAAGTGCTCTTTTTTGTACTTTTCACTCTCGTCTTTCTTTAGGAGGAGATACAACGCCTCTTATCTTAGAGATACAACAACAGTTTGTTTGTGATGAGTGTATAGATGAGAAAAATCATATAAACTTAGATAACATAGGTAGGGTAGGAGTAAGCTTCGCTAAAATCGTAAAGATATAAGAAGGCAAAAGTTCAAATGAAAAACTTTATACAAAAACTTCCAAAAGCAGAATTACACCTCCACATAGAAGGAACGCTAGAGCCTGAGTTGATGTTTGCACTTGCGAAAAAAAACTCCATCCAGATTCCTTATAAAAGCGTGCAAGAGCTCAAACAAGCTTATAATTTCAGCTCTTTACAATCTTTTTTAGATATCTATTATGCTGGGGCAAATGTACTCATACATGAGTCAGATTTCTTTGATTTGACATGGGAATATCTGCTTACATGTAAAGAACAAAATATCTTACATGTAGAGATATTTTTTGACCCTCAAACCCACACAAAACGAGGTATAGCTTTTGGAACTGTTATCACAGGAATTACTAAAGCTTTGGAAAAAGCCAAAGAGGAATTAGGCATTAGTTCTTATCTTATCATGTGTTTTTTACGCCATCTAAGCGAAGAAGAAGCTTTTGAAACACTAAAACTTTCTCTTCCTTTTAAAGCTCAGATTTTAGGGGTGGGACTTGATTCTAGTGAGGTAGGACATCCTCCCTCAAAGTTTAAAAATGTTTTTCAAGCGTGTCAAAAAGAGGGCTATAAGATAGTTGCTCACGCAGGAGAAGAAGGGGATAGTTCTTATATCTGGGAGGCTATAGAGCTTTTACATGTACAAAGAATTGACCATGGCATAAGATGCGAAGAAGATGCGCATCTGGTAGAGTTTTTAAAAGAAAAACAAATCCCCCTAACCGTCTGTCCACTCTCCAATGTCAAACTCCGCGCTGTTTCTACAATGCAAGAACATAACATCCTAAAACTTCTACACAAAGGGCTTTTAGTCACTGTAAATTCCGATGACCCTGCTTATTTTGGAGGCTATCTTAACGAAAACTATCTAGCCCTCACACAAGCTTTACATATAAACAAAGAGGAGCTAAAAAAACTCGCTACTAACTCTTTTAAAGCCTCTTTCTTGCCACAAGAGAGAAAAGAGTCTTTTTATAAAATGATTGAGAACATCCATTAGATTTCTTCCCTCCAACATGATTGAAGCTTCTCTAAAAAATCTTGTACATGTAGATGTGTTTTTGAGTACTCTTGCATCTCTTGCTTTGTCTTTTTGATAGCTTGATAACATACACCAAGCACTTCACTATACTCTTTGTTAGAAAGATTGCAACTTAAAGTTGCAAATGTTTTATAGCTCTTTTCCTTCCACCAAAGCTTGCCATCTGCTAGCTTGAGAGCTGGGATGTCATTTTTGATATAAACAGTAGTTGTTATCACATCATAGATGGGAGCCATAAAAGCGTCATTATGGTCTTTTTCGTAAAGTACACCATAGTTTTTGAGATGTCCATCTCCATTTTGCAAGAGATGATTCATAACTATAGCTGTAAAAAAATCTTTGAGTGCTTTTTTTCTCTGTGTTGGATTGATAACATCTTTTAAGATTCTAGCTATCTCTTCATAGCTACCTCTATACTTTTCATCTGTTCCTCTTGCACTCAAAACACACATATCTTCAAATCCAAGATAGCTTCCATCATCTTTTACATCAAAACGCTTCATCACAAACATACTCAAATCTTCACTCAGATAAAACTCTGGCGTCTCAAGACCTGCATGCTTGATAGCTCTCATACAAAAGTACTCATTAAGCGCTAGTTGAGGATACTCCTTCTCCCAAGACTTGACTATAAAGTGTTCAAACTTCATCGTTGTTTTGTTTTGCGCACTTAGAAGCAACTTTGGCTGTACTCCAGAAACACCAGAGCGGATAGCAAACTTTTCCATCAACTCAGTAAAAAGATTGGCTTTTGTGGAGCTAAGTATCTCATCAAGGAAGAGTGTATCTTTTACATGTAAGATTTCGCGAAACTTAACACGACCCAACATATAAGGGCCTATGAGTCTTAGGAAATTAAGCTCATCCATACTTGTGATTTTTGCAAAATGGTTTTTTATTGCTTCTTTGAGTGCACCTTCTGGCATATTCATCTCAAAGATAGGGTGAAGTTTTTTTGATATCCAGCTTGCTTTTCGCAAGGGCATAGTGAGAGAAACTATATCTTTTGCCTCTTCGCTATAATTAAAAACATACTGCTCTTTTTCAAAAGAAAGTTCACCGCACAGTGCTTCATTTGTAAAAACTTTGAGATTATTTTCGCTCATCTAACAGCTCCTCAAAAGTTTTTGGATGCCCTTTTGGTCGCAGGCTAAACTCTTGCCCTAGTAAATCGAGAATGAGTTCTACTTTTTTTATGCCAACTTCTTCGAGGAAGCCATTTTCTATCTTGCTGATGGTTCGTTTGGTTATGCCAGAGTATGTTTCTAACTGCTCTTGTGACCAGCCTCTTTCCTTGCGAAGTGCCTTTATCTCCAACCCTAATTCTTGAAGCTCCATAGAAAATCCTAATAAGAAATATACTTCCTATAATACTCTTTAAAAACTTAAATATGAATTATATTTCTTTTTATAGCGATATGAATGAATTTAAATTCAGTAATATCTAAGTAAGGGGGGTAAAATGACGCGTTAATATTTTTAATAGGATTTTTTATGTTCAAAAAGACGCTTTCTTTGTCTGTTTGTTGTTTTTTACTCAGCGGATGCGCTAGTAATGTAGGACAAAATATAGGAAAAATAGGTGGAACAACGATAGGTGCTACAGGAGGCGCTTTACTCGGCAATAAAATAGCTGGAAGAAATGGAGCTATTATTGGTGGGCTTATTGGTGGGCTTGTTGGTTATGCCATTGGAGATAGTATTGATAAACGCAGAGAAGAACTTAAACGGATTGCAGAACAAGAAAAAATGGAAATTTATTTTTCGGATATAACTTCGGATGATATTAATGACAAACAAAGCAGCCATAAGACATCTAACTCCTCAATGAACAAACAAGATAATACATCTCAGCGAGAAGGAGATAGAGTTATTATTACAGAAACTAATCAATTCGATAAAGGCTCTTCAGAATTAACTCCAAAAGCGCAAGAAAGTTTCTCTAAAATAGCTAAAACATATAGCAATATAGACAAAAAAATCCTTATTATAGGGCATACTGACGATAGTGGTTCATCTTTATCTAACCAAAAGCTATCCGAAGAAAGAGCTAAAAGACTTGGAAATATTTTTGCAGAAAATGGAGTAAAACAAGAAAATATATATTTTTTAGGTTCGGGCGAAACGCAACCAGTTGCAGATAATAACACTAAAGATGGTGCTGCTAAAAATCGTAGAGTTGAAATTGTCACACTAGCAAGTGAAAAAGAAATTGCTTCCTATGCAAACCTAAGAAAAACGAACCCTTCATTTTTTAAACCCGTAGAAACAAAAACCACTTCTATACGATCAACACAGAAACAAAACACAACATTACAAGAACAATCAACACAAAATTTTGTCTCAAATAAAAATTTCATAGATTTTGGAGGCACTAAAAACAAAAGTGACAATTTATACAACCTCGATAAATTTGGTGAAGTTCTTGTCAAAAACTCTTTCATTGGTATTGGTACAAAAGCTAAAGCAGATGAATCTATGAATATATATGGAAATTGCACTATTGATAAACCAAGAGTTTATGGAGAAACAAAATCTCTCAAAAGTGGAGAAAAAATTGAGTATAAAACACACGAATACAAAAATGGACTTAACCAATCTTCTTGGACAACTTTAGCAAATAAACACCTCATAGGTCTTGCCCCAATCGGTGTTTTAAAAGATGGCTCTAAACCAGTTTCTTCCCCAAAGATTTATATATATAAAAATTATATTCAAAACTCTCATGCAAAACCAGATAAAACTTTAGCAACAACTATAAATACTTATCAAGGAACACAAGGACTTCTATATAGAGTATTTATCCATGATGATGCTTCTTTGAAATGTATGGATATTATTTTTGATGAAAACAACATCAACAAGTCAACTGGAAGACTCTACTATACAACAAATTATGGAACATATCAAAAAGATCTTTCAATGCAAGAAGTTGGAAGAAATTAAAATAAAAAGGGGCTTTTTGTGGAATGGGCAAAAGAATTTTTAGATGCATATAGATATTTTATATATCTATCATTATTATTGTTATTGAGTGTTTTAATCCTCATCAAATGGTGGAATCGCATCAAGTTTTGGTGGATGTGTACATGGATGAAATTTCCACTAATA
Organism: Sulfurospirillum sp. UBA12182; assembly: GCA_002742765.1. GTDB lineage: Bacteria > Campylobacterota > Campylobacteria > Campylobacterales > Sulfurospirillaceae > UBA6810. The sequence continues at coordinate 10,053 of DLUF01000067.1, forward strand.
GGTAAAATCTCTAAACTATCAAAAGATATAGAAACTATGGATGATAAAAATTGGTTTTACAGTGAATCAAGTGTTTGTGGAGATTTTTATAGTTATTATAGCAAATATAACAAAGATGCAAAACTTTATGAAAACTCGAAATCATACTTATCAAAAGCAGATGAATTAGGGAGAAAACCATTCCCTATATATATGTGGTTTGTCGTAGGTACTTTAGTGATTTTAGAAGCATTGGGGTTTGGCTATGTTCTAGCAGGCTGGACTATCCCTGGGGCAAGTGAGTCTCTTCAACAACAAGGGGCTTTAGGAATTGCATTAATTATTTCTATCATTTTAGTTGGCTTTACTCATTGGAGTGGGCATGAAATCTATCATAATTCTCTTATAAAAAAAATCCGCATTTGGTTTATCAACAATCGAAATGATAATAAACCAAATCTAGAAAGAGATTCAGCTGTTAGCCTTGAACATGACTACAAAGATGATGGGCAACCAAATTATTTGCAACTTCTTAACCGTGTAAAAGCAAATGCAACAGTTACACCTTCTTGGATTATCACTATTATCACTGCTATTTTAATTATTTCAATTGCAATTGGAGCAACTTATGTAAGAGGTCAAGTTTTAGAAAAACAACTTACAGCAGAAGTAAATAACAAACAAACAAATATCTTCAGTCCTTTACCAACAGAACTAACAAAAAATCAACAAGAAGCCGATGATAAAGCGCTAAAAGATAGTCAAGACTCTGATAGAAAAGGTGGTTGGGCAACATTTATCGTTTTAGCAGTAATTTTTGTATTTATTCAACTCTTAGGCATTATGTTTGGTTATCGGTTCGGTTTCGCTGGTAGAGAAAGTGAAGATGCTTATAAAAATTGTTTTTCTTTTGCAAGTAAACAAGAATTTATTAATTACTATAAAAATGAAAAAGAAAGAATTGCAAAAATAGCACAACAAAATCTTCAAACCTTACAACAACGTATGGCACAAAAATCAATTGCTATAGGTACTTCTGCAAAACAGTCTGAAATCATCAAAAAAAGAGAAAATAGAACTTTTCTTAGCTATGTACAAATAAAAAATGAAGAAAGTTTACAATACGATATTGCAGATAATTCCATGAAGAAACGCTCAAAAATGATAGAGGAAGAAGAAACCATACAAGAAACACCAATTCCACATATAAGTTGTTCAAATTGTGGTCATTCATTGGAAAAAAATGAAAAATTTTGTTCAAATTGCGGTACACCTTCCCACAAAGATACAAAACCTACATGCCCTTTATGTGGTACGGTTTATAGCGAAGGAACAAAATTTTGCGCCCAAGATGGAAATCCTTTGGAGTTACGATGAAAAAATATTTATTTACTATTTTTTTATCAATAAGTTCTCTATTGGCTTCACCAAGTTGTTATGATTATTATAAAGTTGAACGTCAAGAAATACCCTCATCATTTAACACAGCTGTATTTATCCTCATTGATGAAACAACACTCTTTAACGAAAGTCTTAAAAAAGAAGTTTGGGATAATGTACTAAAATTTATTCAAGCAGGAAACTATGTATATATTGCAAAATTTTCTGCTTTTATTAATAATAATTACAACACGAAAGTTTTTGATTTTTCACTAGACACTCCTCTAACACAGCAAGAACGTTACGATACAAGGAAAGATACTTTAGCAAAACTTGACAAGTGTTTAAATGACCAATTCATATACGTTGCACAAAATGCTCAAAAATCAATCTTTGAATCATTTCAAAGCATTGCAAATGCAATCCCAAAATCAGACATACTCTTCTCTCTAAAGGACTTTAGTGAAAATATAATAGAACCTACACAAGCAGAAAGAAAAATTGTTATTTTAGCTTCTGATATGTTGGAAAACTCTTCTGTAAGCTCATTTTATAGTAAAGGCTCTATGAGACTCATCACACCACAAGATGAACTTAAAAATATAGAAGAAAATAGTCTATGGGGCAATTTTGGAGGAGCAGAAGTCTATGTGGTTGGGGCTGGCCTTGTCACATCTGACAAAGGGACTAATTATAGAGATCCTAAAAAACTTGCTCGTTTAAAAGGCTTTTGGAGTAGTTATTTTGAAAAATCTGATGCAAAATTAGTTGAGATGGGTCAACCATCTTTAAAAAAAATAATTCAATAAATATTTATTGAAACTCTTCACACAAGGAAGTACATATGCCTGCTTTTCTTTTCTTTTTTGGATGTTTTCTGTTATGGGTCCTTTACTATGATGGGTCTCGTAATGGATATATGATTTATTTAGTTTTTACCATACCTGCTTTAATCGCTGCTGTTTTAGGAAGTATTTTTTCCAAGAGTGCTGTTAAAGATTATTCTATTGTATACAAGGGCGATACTGACCAATTGAGTGATCAAAGTTTCTATCCCTTTTTACCAACAGAAAACTTTACCAACACTGGAACTTTAAAAGATTTTGAAGATAAAATTTCTGCAGTCATAGGATTGTGTTTTATTGGTGCATTCGTAATTATGGAGTTTTATACTATTTATTACTTATTTTTTCAACGCAATAATTCATGGTTAGATAAAATCTTTTTTTGGATTGGCTATTCTTTAGTAGCGGCAATTATTTCTGGTATAGCATATGCTTTTACAGTTGTTATAGCAAAAACAATGAATAAAGAAGAAAATTATTCAATAATCAAAATTGATAAAGAAGACATTAACTACGAAAAACTCTTCGAACTCAACAAAAGAGTTCTAGAGTCATGTAATTCACTTGGTGACTTTTTTGTTAAGATATCCAAGGTCGGTACTGGTTTTAATATAAATGGCTCGTTTTATTATAGTAAAAGATTAGAAAAAATCAGGCAAGACTTGCTACCTGTTTTACAAGAACAAGAATTTTATAAAAATGATCTCAATAGTCTTCAAGACACTACCAAGTCGATTGATATTAATCAAATAAAGTTACTTACCGAGGCCAATGATGCTATCCTTAAATATTATAAGCCTTTCGATGAAATTTTTTCAATTGTTATTGAAAAAACAATTGAAAAAATAAAATCAGAAGATTTTATTGTTGATGATTTTTCTTGGTTTGATGAGTGTATGAAGTTATTTGCTGATGAAAGCATATCTATAAACGAGAATTCAAAATTAGATATCTTGAAAGAATCTATAGATGACAAAATGGATTTTCAAATAAAAAGTGATGTTTTTTTCAACCAAGTTGTTCAATCTATATTTGATCTTGATAGTAATGAAAGCTATGTATGGCATGCATCTTTAGAGCATATCATTGCCACTATCCAAGAGACTCCAGATATTTTAACTAAAAAACAAAAAGAAGATTTATTTCAACATGTTATATTTTCTCCAGAGACATTTCAATCGCTCATTCTCAATGAAAAATTATTTGACTATCCTTTTGATATTGCGATACGTAGTAGCATTAGAAATAATCGTTGGAGCGAATATGAAAAAATTATTTCTAACTTGTCAAAACAACAAACCGTTAAAATGCTCAATAAATATTTCTATCAAATTGAAGAGTTAGGAGTAGTACTAAGCGAACATAGACTCAATAGCGATATGGATATGACCAAGTACTTTAATACTATACTTAATACATACTGGAATAATTATAATATCCTTTCTCGCTTTAATGCAAATAAAAATTTTCTTACTCAAATGAATGATCAAACCTTAAGGGACTTGAAAAAAAGACTTGCAGAAATTGAACGAGATCATGCTTTGATGGAAGAAGCAAAACTACAATCAAAAATCAAAGAAGAAGAACTATCTCTTGCTAGACAAACATATGAGAGTCAACTTAGGGCTGAAAATCATGCAAGAGTGCAAGCCCGAAATTCTGAGATAGCAGCAGATAATGCAAAGAAAGCTGCAAGCGATGCCAATAAGGCTCTAAGTGAAATTAATAGGCCTAAAGTAAATGAATGGGATGATTTCTGGCGCATAAAACTATGATGTTATCTAGTGTAAAAGTAATAAAAATAACTTTAAAAAAGGAGAAAAGTAAATGGTAAATTCTATATTGGGTGCTATATTTAAAAGATTCTCGCTCTCTGAGATATCAGAAAAAATAGGCGTTGTTTTGACAGATTGGATATCTGTAATTACTCAGTTACAATCAATGAAAGAGTTGTATTCAACTGAAGCTGGCAGATTCTATTTTGAAAAAAATAAAAATAAAGTCAAATATCACAATGTTGGTGAAAAAGTTCATTTAACAATTCTTGAAGAGTTAACTTCTAAAAAAAAGATACTTGAAGCTTACTAGAAAATTATCGTGGCTTGAAAAATTACTCAATAAAATCAATGCAGCAATTCAAGGATTTATAGACAGTATTAAAGCTTCTATATATGGATTCTTCAAAAATTTATTATCTAAAGTCCCTTTTGGTGAACAAATTCTCTCAGTTATAATGATTGTAGTTTCTGTAATACTTTTTGCATTTACAATAATAGCGATAGTTATAAAGTTTTTCATAGATTTACTAAGCCATGCAAGAAATTTATTTAGTCCTAGTGGTATTGTAAGCTTTTTAGTGTATTTTATGGTTTCATTGGTTCTTTTGGTTTTCCAATTGTTTATTTCACTTATTCTGATTGTACTAGACCCATTTATTACAAAAAAACTTGATAACCTTTTAAAAACAAGTCCTTTACTAAAGAAAATTATTCTTGGCTTCAATATGGAACAGCGCTATATGGATGGTTTAATAATACTATCAACTGACTTAATGCAACAACCTGCGAAAAGTAGTTTAGAGAAACAAATTTTAGGAAAAAATTTTACGGCTATAGAGTATATTTATGAAATTGCAAATAATACTAATGTTTCTATATCAGACACATGGTTTTGGAGTAAAATTTTTGACTACTATTTCGTCAACGAGCGTGTTGTATTTACATTTGAAGATGATACTATCGCTCAAAAATTACTTCAAGAATTTAACAAGTAAATATTTACTGTGATTTAGTAATTCTTTACATGTAAGGAACTTTCCTTACATGTAATGATGCTTTTTTACGAGAAAAATCTCTTATTTGTCTCATCTTGTAGTTTCACTCCTGAGAAATGAGCACGTTGTACTAACTCCCAAAAGTAACGGTATGTTGCTCTATCGTGTAACTCTCCAGCGTATTGGATAGGCCCCCAAGAGGCATCTTGCGCAGCGATGAGGATACCTTGTGCATCTTCAAGCTCTTGAAAATCTGGCTTCATCGCATCTACGATAGCTGGGATTTGTGTTGGATAGATACTCCACATACGCATAAAGCCAAACTCATTTCTGGCACGATACGCATCAGAGTAGGTTTGATATGCATTTTTCAAATCAAGCGTTACATTGTGGCACGGGATAACATTGTTTGAAAGTGCTGCTTGGGTTACATTTGCTTTTGCTCTTGCTATGAGTTTATGCTCAAACTGTCCAGGACTTCTCATATTTGAAGCTGGTATCGCTCCTTGATAACCTGAAACGAAATCCATCAAACCAAAATCAAGCACTTGCAACCAAGGAAGCGTTGCGAGCTTTTCTACATCACGCAATGCTCCATGCGTCTCTATAAGGATATGGATAGGTATCTCTCTGCTGATTCCAGCACTCTTACATGTAGCTTGGATATACTCTACTTGCTCTTTTGCATCTTCATAACTTGTACATTTCGGGATGGTGATATATGCTAGTTTTTCTCCAGCACCAGGCACTAAGATATCTACATCTTGACGCCAATTTGCATTTGAGTAGTCATGGATACGAACTCCAGCCATAGAGTAAGTATTCTCCTCAGAATTCACCATGCGTACAACCATGTTTGCATGTTCTACCTCTTTGCCCACTTGAGCTCCATCTTCACAATCACATGTAACATCAAAAACTGGTCCTAGTTTTCTTTGCATCTCAAAAGCTTTGCCTATGAGTTTTTCGCTGCCGGCAAAGTGTTCACAAGAGGGAATAATCGGGAGACTTTTGCCTGATTCAAAAAGTTCATCATTTGGGTGTGTCATCGTTTTTTCCTTTTATATCAATTTTTATTATTTTCAATTTTTTCTTTTTGGTATCACAACAGTATAGTCCAAATCGAGTACAACATTTGGCAAGTATTTGCCATCTTCGCCTTTTGGATTTTCAATTTCACTTGATTTTTGGTTTTTTACTCCCACTGTACGAACTCTTAAAAGTCCGATATCCTCTCGTCCAACCTCTATCTTCTCAACAATCTGGCTATAAGCATAGATAGTATCTCCACCAAATGTAGGGTTTGCATGCGCTCCTGAGTTGATAGCACATATCCACATCGCATTTTGAAGTCCGTTAAAACTGATAGACCTTGCTATGGAGATAACATGTCCTCCGTACATAAGCCTTCTTCCCATAGGAGTAGAGTGCATCATGTGCGCATCAAAATGCACCTTTGCATTGTTTTGATAGAGTTTTGTTGCCATCGTGTGATCACTCTCATCAACAGTCATTCCCTCAGGATGTTCTAACCTCTCGCCTACTTCATAGTCTTCAAAAAAGTACTCCCCTCCAGTAGCACTCGTATCTAGACTTTTTACTCTTGGTATATTTATCTTGCTTATTGGGGTTACATGTAAGAGCTCTGGAACAACATTTATCCCACTGAGCACTCCATGCTCTCTTTTGTGCACCATCACCCATCTTTTGAGGTTGAGTATCTCATCGCCATACTGGTTATAGCCTATGGAGTGTACATACACAACTCCGCTTTTACCATTTGAATTTTCTTTAAGCCCAATGATACGAGAACTCATGGAGACTGTATCTCCTACAAAAACTGGTTTTTTGAAGCTTACCTCAGCATATCCTAGATTTGCGATAGCATTGAGTGAGATATCTTGGACTGACTTGCCAAAAGTAAGATGAAACATCAACATATCATCAATCGGTTTTTTTGCATACCCTAGATATCTTGCCAACTCATCACTTGAGTGAAGCGCAAAACGACTTCCTGTAAGTGCGATATAAAGTGACACATCGCCCTCACTGATTGTTCTTGGAAGTGGATGGATAATCTCTTGATCAAGTGAAAAATCTTCGAAAAAATTTCCTCTATTTATCTTGCTCATATCTCTTCCTTAAAACAGGTTTTTCCCGATTTCACGGTATCTGTCATAGAGTGTTATCACTCTTTGCGCCCAATCAATCCTTGTTCTATCAATCAGTTCATCTTTGTACTGGATAACTTCTCTTCCACTCTTTCCAGCTCTCTCAAACTGCGCTATCATCTCTTTTGCGTCTTCAACTTCAGCTTTTTTAGGAGTAAAGATATCATTTACATACTCCAGCTGTATAGGATGAATAGCTGCTTTTCCATCGCACCCTAGGTAAAATGCATCTTTTGAACTAGCTTCACATGAGAACTCATCACTCACATCAAAGTGAGGTCCATCGATAACTATCTTTCCATAAGCACGTGCTGCTAGAACTATCTGAGCCATATAGTGAAATATAGCTTTTGAGTTCTTTTTAAGATTTATCTGTAACCTTTGAGCTAGTGTGTTTGAACCTATCATAACAACTTTTAGCCTTGTTCCAGCCGCACAGATATCTTGGATATTTAAAACCCCTTTTGGAGTTTCTATTCCTGCCATCAAAGTAAGCTTTGGATTGATAGCCTCTATAATCTCATCTGCTCTCATGATATCCCCAGCACTCTCTATACAAGAAAAGAGTATTGCGTCTATATCGAGCCTTTTGGCTAGTTCTATGTCTGCTTCGATATCAACTGAGCCTAGTTTATTGACTCTCAAAATCCTCTCACTCGTTCCAAAATCACTACTTTGGATAAAATGCTTCTCTAGCATCACTCTAGCGACTTCTCTTTGCTCTTCTAAAATCCCCTCTAAGTCAAATATCAGAGCATCACTCAAAAGTGTACGAGATTTTTCTATAAACTTTTCATTGTACGGTGGTACGAAGAGCATAGAACGCCTAGCACGGTAAGGGTCTTTCTCCTCACTTTGCATAGGTACTTCTTCTGTTTTACTAAGCTGTTTTACCAGCTCTTTTCTTAAAACTTTTCCATTTTTAGTTTTTGGATACTCTTTTACTACATATATCTGTTTTGGTGCTTTGTACTTTGCTAAGTTGTTTTGACCAAATTCGAGTATCGCAGCTTCATCCTCTTTACTCAGCTCTTCATGTCCAATTACAGCGATAGTAACGATAGTTTTATATACATCCAAATCCATACCAAAAGCAACACAATCAGCAACTTTAGGATGTGTTTTGATAACTCGCTCAATCTCATGTGGGCTTACTCTAAATCCAAAAGTGTTGATGATATCATCTTTTCTTCCTAGAAACCAGATATATCCCTCGTTATCTCTTTTTGCATAATCACCTGTGAAAAAGTATCCATTGCGCCTTGCACGTGCCGTATCTTCTTCAAGATTCCAATACTCCAAAAATAGCCCTGGATCATCTATGCCTATACATATCATCCCCTCTTCTTCAAATCCTACCTCTTCTAAAGTTTCTGGATTTAAAAGTTTTACATTGTGACCTGGTTGTACAAATCCAGCACTACCTGGGCGGATTGGTCTAAATTTTGAGTGAGAGATATAGTAAGAAAACTCACTCATCCCAATAGCTTCGTAAATATTTTGTTTAAATCTCTCTTGCCATAGCATAACCATCTCAGAACTTAGATGCTCTCCAGCACTCATACAATGACGCAAACTTGGACAATCTTCTATCGTATAATCTGTTTTTTGAACTATCTGACGGTAGATAGTTGGAACTCCTATGAAGATAGTACAGTTATGCTTTTTGATAAGTTTTACCCATGTTGTAGCATCATTATCACCTTCATACGCGATAACCGTATGACCACGATAAAGTGGGTCCATCAAAGCTGAACCTAAAACATATGTCCAGTTAAATTTACCTGAGTGCATGATACGGTCATTTTCTTTAAAATCAAACCAATACTCACTCGCTGGCTCTCTTCCTATGAGTGAGCGATGCGAGTGTAAAACACCCTTTGGAAATCCTGTTGTACCTGAAGTGTAAACTAGATACGCTGGCTCACCTGAGCGAGAGTTGTAGTGATTTGGCGTAGCATCAAAACTCTTTAGTATCTCATCAAGTGCATAGATATTGATACTTTTTGGCTGTTGAAAAGCATCAGTATTTGCAACTCCTGCGATGATGATGTGACGTAAGTTATCTAGATTTTCTAAGTATGGCAAAAGATTCTCATACATGCTAGCTGAAAGTACTATCGCTTTTGCTTGAGAATCCGTTGCAAGGTACTTTACCTCTGTTCCACTTAGAAGTGTTGAAGTGGGTACTGCTATACTTCCTGCTTTCATCGTCCCAAAAAATGAGATTGGATATGCTAGCGAGTTTTTCAAACAGATAAGAACTCTATCTCTTACATCAATGCCCAAAGAGCGTAAAAAGTTAGCAAATTTATCTGATGCAGTTGAGAGCTCTTTATAGCTTATCTCACTCTCACCAAGTTTGCTATCTTCGATAACCATAGCGATATTATTCTCTTTTGCACTTCCTAGATGCTTTGATGTACAAGCAACACCTATGTTTAAAAACTCTGGTACTTTTATCTCTAATTGTGGGTATTCATTCATTTCCATTGTTTTGCCCTCTTATATCTGACCGTAAGGCCAATTTTCTTTTATAGTGTGGATTGGCATCTTTGCTAGTACGCTCAACGCAAAATCTTTATCCTCTTGATTCAAACTCTTCAGTGCATAAGCTCTCAAAATAGTCTGTAAAGATTTTCCAAACATAGGTGGATCTAACATCTCTCCATCAAAGCGTATAGCTCCCCCTAAAAGTGCATCCGCTTCGATAGCAGCTTTCAAGATATCTATATTTCTCTCTATCTCACTTGGTGCTGGGGTAAAGGCAACTTTGCAGATATTGATATGATTTGGAGTGATAACTTGCTTGCCTGTAAGTCCCATAGCGTTCTCTTTTTTAGCATGAGCATATACATGACGACTTGCATCATCCCCGTGCAAATCAAGCCATCTTCTGATATCTTTTTTCTCTACACAGCTATCAGGAAGTGAGTTTGGAGTAAGTAAGACCTCAACCCCACCGATAACACCTTTTCCTTGTATCCTAGCTTCCATCGTAAGCATGTTAAAAAATGTCTGAAGCTCATTTATCCAGTTTTCTGGAGTGATTTTATAAGCTAAGGCTTTTGAAAAATCATGAATCCCAAAAACCACGTGATGCACAGTCGAATAACTCATCAGTTTGCTAGCTATTTGAAGTGATTTTGGATGTTCTACGATAGGCTGAATCGTAATCTTACTACCAATAGAGATGAGCCAAGAAGATAAATCTCTTATCTCAGCATCCCCATACACTTCACCAGCTTTTGCCAAAACTATGACATCTATATACTTATGGATTTGACGAATCAATTTCAAATCCTCTTCATACTCAGGTGTTCTAAAAGGGTTGATTCTAAGAGCGATTTGAAAATCGCGTTCTGGAAACTTTGGTAACTCTTCAAGCAGAAGCTTTCTTGACATCTCTTTCATACGACAGCCATCTTCTAAGTCAAACAAAAGAGTATGCGCTTTTGTTTTATATGCGTGTTTTTGCAAACGAAACTTTGCTTGTTCAAGATTTTCATAACTTCCATCAAGTGGATTAAACTTGATAGGAGGGTAGTAGATTTGGATACCTGGCCAATACCCTCCAAGAATAGGAGATAAGTCATTACTTGAAGTAATCTTTGTCAAATCAGATATCATAGTTCTATCCTCATATTGTATTTGATAATGACATTGAAGCATATACAAAATAAAGTAGATTATAAATTTAATTTTTTAGTTTTAAAAATAAGATTTATTTTACAATTTGTTTTAATCCCTACTTTAGGGGCTTATTGGAGAGCTTAAAAAAATGTGTTTCACATAGTGAGAAAAACTGTTCCGATATTCTACGATAATGAAATAAAAAAATAACTTTTTTGTAAGTTTTTTTAAATTTGTAACATAAAATGCTAAAATGAACCCAATAAATCAAAAGGATATCAGTGCAAAGTCAAAACAAATCTCTCTCCAAAGGTTTGATGATTTTAAAAAAAGTTATGCTTTCAAAAGAGCCTTTGACTGCAAATCATCTATGCCAAAGCTTAGATATTGACAAAAGCACGATGTCAAGACTTATCACAACTTTAGTAAGTGAAGGCTTTTTAGATTATGTAGACAACTCCAAAGAGATTATCTTAAGTGACCTCATGAGAAAAATAGTCGAACAAGATAGTAGGGAAAAAATCATACAAAAAACACAAAAACTTCTTGATGATATCTTCTATCTTACAGAAGAAGCTTCTTATCTTGGTATTTATGATAACAACTCTGTTTTGTACCTCAATCAAGTAGACAAATCAAATCGTGTTTTAAAAACAAGAAATGCCATAGGACTTCACGCTCCATTGCATTCAAATGCCTTTGGAAAAGTGATTTTAGCTTTGAAAAAAATAGACCTCACAAAACTTACACTCAAAAAATATACAACAAATACGATAACAAACACCCAAAAGCTCTCTGAAGAGTTGATACTTATCAAAGAAAGAGGATATGCCATAGGAAATGAAGAGCATGAGTATGGTTTGTGTTCAGTAGCAGTACCTTTGTTTAACGCTAGAGGGGAATTTATAGGACCTGTTGGAATTTCTGGAATTTCTATAAGACTTAGTTTAGAAAGTTTGCATGAGTTTGGGCAAAGGATTCTCGCCCTCACTCAAAACAGCTTACGCTAAGAACGAACAGCAGTAATCCACTACACTTTTACATGTAATCTCAAATGAGCTATTTGCACCTACTTCAAAACTCTCCCCACCTTTTATGCTTAGGGTTTTTCCAGCCACTTTTACTTCGCACTCACCACTTAGGATTTCCATAAGTTCAGCTGCACCTGTATTAAAAGTATATGTTCCAGGAAGCATAATTCCTAAAGTTTTCTTTTCGCCGTTTGCAAACACGACCGTTCTGCTTGTCACTTTCCCATCAAAGTAAACATTTGCTTTTTTTACAACACTTACATTTTCGAACATTTCTAAACTCCTTTAAAACTGCAAGTCTAACATGAAGTAGTTTAAAGATTTGCTATTTTACCAATAAAATAAAGATAGGCTAATTATAGTTTGATTCATCGCATTTACTCTTTTTGATGTCATAAAGTAACCTTACTGCTTTTTTCTAGTAAAGTTATTTGACAAAGAAATATACTTATAATATAATTATAAAAAAAGGAGCTAGTGATGCAAGTTTCACTTATAGATATCGGAACAAGTAAAGGCATAAGAATCCCTGCAAGCATATTGAAAATGTTTGAAAAACCTACTTCTTTTGATTTACATGTAAAAGAAAATAAGATTATTTTAGATGTATTGGATAATCCTAGAAGTGGTTGGGAAGAGAAGTTTAAAAATAGCGATAATAAACTTTTAATAGAAGATGACTTAGATATAGAAGAGTGGGATGAATTATAATCAATACGAGGTAGTTTTGATTAACTTAGACCCAACAATCGGAAGCGAAATACAAAAAACAAGACCATGCATGATAATCTCTCCAAAAGAGATGAATTATAGCAATATCATAGTTGCGCCAATGACATCAAAGTACAAAGACTATCCTACGAGAGTAAAGTTAAAAAAAGATAGTTTTGTAGTACTAGACCAAATCAGAACAGTCTCTACAAAAAGAGTTTTAAAAAAATTGGATGTGAAGATAACATCAAGGCAAATAAAGGAAATTAAAAATACAATAAAAATAATGTTGGTAG
>DLUF01000065.1 GCA_002742765.1 Sulfurospirillum sp. UBA12182
TTGTTTGTTTGTTCGATAAATGTGTTTGCAAATGTATCTAAGTCATCTATGTACTTTTGTAAAACACCATCACTAGGAAAACCTGAGTTTTCCTCAGGGTCTATATGCCTACCTCTTAAATCAAGCATTGCTCCAACTTTACCACCAACAAGTTTTTCTGTTACCTCTACGCGAGAACCATCTTGAGATTCCGAATAAATAGAGTAGTAGTTACTCTCATTTGAGCTATTTTCTATCACAAGAGGATGAAAAGTCATACCATCAACTAAGGAATTTCCAGCTATGTTCATGTGATATCCAGTACCACGGTCAGTTAAGTTTGCATCAATCGTATTTTCTGTAAGTAAATCACCTTTAAAAACAGATACATCTACTAGATTAGACAAAGTAAGTTCTAACTGGTCTCTCTGATCTCTTAGGTCATTTGCCCTGTTTGTATCTAAAGATTCTACTCTTCCTATCGCTTTGTTTAATTCAGCTATCTCTTTACCGATTCTGTTTATCTCATCAACATTTGTTTTCAACTGCTCATTGATAGAATCTTGCAAAGCTCTTATGTTATCTCTTGAACTTTTAAGGTTTGTAGATAAAGTCTGTGCATTTTGTACCAAGGCGATTTTTTGAGCACCATCGTTTGAGTTAGAAGCTAAGTCATTCCAAGAAGCAAAATAGTTTTGGATATCAACTCCAAGACCAACATCTTGTAAATCTGGGAAATACCTAGCAACCTCTTCTAAAGATTTTTTCATAAAACTATCATAAGAGAGGTTACCTGAGCTATCTTTTAGCCTAGAGTAAACAAACTCATCGTGGATTCTCACTATCGTAGTAACACTTACACCAGTTCCGATTGAACCTGGTGTTGTGTCTAAAGGTGTACTTGCTTGTGTGACAAGTCTTTGTCTTGTATAGTATTCGTTATTTGCATTTGAGATATTGTGTCCTGCAACTGAGATACCCATCTCAGAAGCTTTTAATCCAGAGGTACCTGTACCTAAAGTGCTAAACAAACTCATCTTTATGCCCTCACTTTTAGAAGTGTGGCTGGCTTATGATTTGCCTTTTGGTATCCCTCCATATCTCTTGGAAATACACTATCTAAAAGAGAATTATAAAATTCACTTACTGTAACTACAAATCTCGCATATTCTTTATTTTTCATTTTTAGCTCTAAGAGCTTCTCTTTTATAAGAGTCAACATCTCTTTTTGAGAGGCATCAAGTACCTCTTCTAATTCTTTATCTTTATTTGCATTTACAAGTTTTAGGAGTTCATTGTCTAAAAGAGATTTTTTATTTTCAAAAGAACGAATTAAATCGTTTTTGATTTTCGTTCTTTCAAATATAGCTTCATGTTTTGCTTCTTTTATGTCTTGAATATCTTTGATAGTTAGTTCTATTAAATTTTCTATATCAACGATAGAAGTTTTTAGATAGTGTGTTAACATATTTGTCCTTTATAGGACTACATCAAATCCTCTACAACAGCCTTTGCAGTTTTTTGTGAATCAAACTTGTATTCACCGTTTTTAATCTGCTCTTTTAAAGATTCGACTTTGTCCAATTCTTTTGGTTTATCAACAGATTTGACATCTTTTTGCTCTGTACTTGATGATATCTGTTGCATATATGCTGTATTACCAGCGGCAACTTTTGAAATCATTTTTGATCCTTCATATAAGATTTTCAAACTTATATCGACAAAAATGATAAAACTTTAATGTCCCTTACTTAAATTTAATTGTTTTCTTTCAAATAATTAAACAACAACTCACTAAAACCAAATTTTCCACTCATAGAGTCACTCAAAGCATCGTTATACATGGAGTTATATATCTTATCTCCAGCATCTTTACCAAAGAGTTTACTTGAGTCATCTTGTGTCAATGAAATATCCAATATTTTCTTTATAAAAAAAGCTTCAAACTTATCGGTTTGCTCTTTTAAAAGAAGGTCATTTTCACTTTGGATTTTTATATCATTTGGTTTAAATGAACTGTTCATTAAGGCTAATGAATTATCTACATTTAACATTAAATTACCTCCAACTTCGCTCTAATCGCACCAGCTCTTTTAATGTTTTCCAAAATAGAGATGATATCTTTAGGTTTTGCTCCAAGTTTATGCAATGCTCTTGTAAGATTTGCTACTGTAATTTTTCCATTTTGAATGTTTAAAAGATTTTCTTCAACACCTATATCAACACCCTCTTTCAAATCCACATTTGTTTTTGCTATCTCTCTTGTGTCATCATATGGGTTTACTTTGATAGTGATATCTCCATGAGTGATAACCACTGGGTCTACTTGTATATTTATCCCAGAAACGACTGTACCAGTCTTCTCATCTATGATAATCTTCTCTTCTCTTTCATAATCAACTTTTACATCTAAAGTCTGTGCTAAAAACTCTACCATAGAAGAATTTGAAGGCTTTTCCAATCTAATAGTTCTTGGGTCTGTTGCAAGTGCAACCTCTGTACCAAAAAATTCGTTTAGCTTCTCTTGAATAGAGATTGCTGTTTTAAAGTTTGACTCTTTTAAGCTAAGTTGCGCATAGTTTTTGTTATAAAGATCATAAGCAATTTCTCTCTCAACAATAGCACCAGCGAAAATCGTACCCACGGTTGTATGATTTTTTGTTCCGCCACCTTTGCCATTCATACCACCTATGGTTATAGCACCTTGAGAGAGTGCATAAATGTTTCCATCAACCCCTTTCAAAGGAGTTAAAAGAAGAGTTCCCCCTTCTAAAGACTTAGCATCACCTATCGAAGAAATCGAGATATCTAGCTTATCACCTTGTCTTGAAAAAGCTGGGAGCTTTGTAGTAACCATAACAGCAGCTACGTTTTTTGACTTTATATCATCAGGAGAAATTTTTACATTAACTGTTTGAAGCATATTTGAAAGTGAACGAAGAGTAAATTTTGAAGAAGAACCATCACCTGTTCCATTTAAACCTACTACAAGACCATAACCGATAAGTTGGTTGTCTCGCACACCTATGATATTAGCGATATCCTTGATTTTTTCAGCGTGTAACGAGTTTATGATAAGAAAAAAGAAAACCACTTTCAAAACTGTTTTCAACATATCTCCCTTTAGTTGTTTGCAAAACTAAAGCAATATGTGTACCACTTTTGAGTTGGATTCTTACATGTAAAAAAATTATAAGAAATTTACGAATTTACATCTTTATATAATAAGAAAGAGAGCTTTTACCAAACTTTTTCATCTTGTGAAGTCTATAATCTCCTAAAACTTCAGGCATCTTAAAAGAACTCATATGTTCAACAGCGATAAGATGTACTTTGTCTTTAGGTAAAGAGCTTATTAAAAGGTTTGTTTTTTCATAAACATCATCTTGTCCCTCTCTTATATTAAAAGGAGGATCAAAATAAAAAAAACCTGGAGTATCTAGCTTAGAGACTATCTCTTTTAAAGCCAAAAAGCTATCAGCATTGATGCAAGTAGTATCTTCTTGTGAGATTTTAGAACAATTTGCCCGAAGTACTCCATAAGCCTTTTTATCTAATTCTATGAAAAAAGCGTGTTTAGCACCCCTACTTAAAGCTTCTAAGCCCATTGAACCACTACCACCAAAAACTTCGATGAAATTCTCTCCAACTATATCAAACTGTAAAGTGTTAAACAAAGATTCTTTCATGATAGATTTTGTACTTCTAGTACTCTCTAAAGAGGGTAAATCAAGCTTAATGCCTCTATATTTTCCAGCAATGATTTTTGTTGTTAGTTTTTGTTCTTTACTCATAATACTCTTTTATAACAGTAATTAAGTTGTTACGAAATTCATTTGTCAATCTTGTGATTTTTTCCTCTAATTCTTGCAAATTTATCTCTTTAGAAGCCTGTTTTAACTCACTATTTTCTTTTACATGTAAAGAATGATAAAACTTTTCTAAAGCCAAAAGAAGATTACTACTTGCAAAAGGTAGATTCAAATCAGCATCATTTGGAGCGATATAAAAAAGAGGCTTTTCTATCTCAATTTTTCTATCACTTATAACAAAATCACACTGTTTGTATGAGCTTATATACTTTTTTAAAAAAATTTCCAAAGACTTTTCTAGTAAAACGGATTGACAAGCAAGGGCTATTTTCATCAACAACTTCTTTTTAAAATTTTTAAAATTGTATAATAATTCAAATAATAGCTTTATAAAATATTCATGTGTAAAGATTTTATTTTTTTTGACGATATATGCTTAGAAATCTTTTATTCACATTATGTCAAGGAGGACAATATGGATATCTTAAGTGCGACGAGCAAACAAGCCCAAGCTCAATCAGCACCTGTAAAAGTCGAGTCAACTGCAACAGTTAGGTCTGTTGAAACTACTCACGAAACAGCAAAAACTGCAAAAGAACAAAATGAGCAGAGTGCTGAGGAAATCAAAAAACAGCTTAATGATACTGTTGAAAAACTCAATAGAAACATGGAAGCTTTGGATACAAATATCAAGTTTGGTTTTAACGATAAAATTAGCATGATGTTTGTAAATGTTATGGAAAGAAGCACAGGAAAGTTGATCAGAAAAATTCCTTCGGAAGAAGCAATGTCACTTTCTGAAAAAATGCAAGAAATCATAGGAACGATTTTTGACAAAAAAGGATAAGTCATGGCGTCTTCATTAAGTTCACTCGGACTTGGTAGTGATGGTGCACTCAGTTATGATGTAATTGACCAATTAAGAGCTGTTGATGAAAAAGCTCAGGTTACACCTATTGAGAATAAGATAACAGCAAACGAAAACAAGCTATCAGATTTGTCTATTTTAACAACTCTAACTGCTACATTCAAAAGCTCTACTAGTTCGTTATCGGATGAGTTAACCTACCTTAAAAGGGAAAGTTCTGTCACTGGAGATTCTGTAAATGTTGTAGCAAGTTCTGGTACGGCTATACAAGATTTTTCAATTGATGTTAAGAACTTAGCTACTAGAGATATCTACCAATCTGAATCTTTTGCAAGTTCATCAAGTACTTTTGCAAACTCTTCAGATACTCTTACTTTTGAGATTGATGGTCAAAGTTATAGTATTGATATCGATGCGAGTACAACTATAAGTGAACTTAAAGACAAGATTAATGACTCCACAGATGGTAAAATCACAGCTTCATTACTCAATGTTGGTGGAGATGAACCATATAGACTTATCATAAAATCAACAGATACAGGTGCAGACAACGCCATAAGCATCTCATCTTTAAACGGTAATGAACTTGATTTAGGTTTTGCTAATCATACTTATAGTGCAGCTGAGCCTACTGGGACATATGATGGAAGTGTAAACGGCGATGATACTTTGACTTTTAACATTAATGGTACAGATTATAATGTAACCGTAAGTAATGGTCAAAGCATTAATGATCTTGTAACAACAATTCAAAACGATGCGAACTTAAGCAAACTCTTAAAAGCAGAAGTTGTTGATGGAAAACTGACATTAGAATCCTCTGATGATAGTATGACTATCAGCTCAACACATGGTTCTGATGCTGTTTTTGGCTTGGATAATCTTACTACAACACAAGACAATCATATCCAAACAGCAGCAAATGCAACATTTGATTTTAATGGTGTAACAATCTCAAGAGATACTAACAGTATAGAAGATTTGATAGTCGGTGTAACAATCAACCTAAATACTACAGGTCAGAGTAATGTTAAAATCACTCAAAAAACAAGTGACATCAGTGAAAATTTGCAATCATTTGTTTCAAGTTATAATGAACTGATGAGTAATTTAAATGAAACGATAAAATACGATACAGATACTAAGAACTCTGGTACTTTCCAAGGAGTTAGCGAGATTATCACTATGAAAGCTGACATTAATCGTCAACTACTTTCTGTAGATGCAAAAGGTCGAGCTTTATCTGATTTTGGAATTAAACTAAATGAAAGTGGAATGTTGGAATTTGACGAAGACGTTTTCAATGCTAAACTCAGCGAAGATGCTTCACAAATCGAAGAATTTTTTAGAGGAAAAACTACTTTTAATCCAACTGTTGTATACGGTTCAAGCGTAAGTTCAGGAGCGATTGATATCACTTCTGGAAACTTTACAATCAATGGTAAAAACATTATAGCTTCTTTAAATGGTACTGCATCGGAAAATGCATTGGCTTTAAAAAATGCTATAAATAGTGCTGACATCGATGGAGTTCAGGCTTATTTAGATTCTACTGGCTCATACGTCTATCTAAAAAGTAATTCAGGAGATGATATCGAGATTACAGGTGATAGCGGTATCTTAAACTCTATTGGATTTAAATCAGGCACTACAAGAGGTTCAACTGAAACTTCCATAGGAATTTTTAGCGACTTTAACGACCTTTTAAATGGCTTGATAGATGGAACCAACTCTACTTTAGGCCTTTTAGAGACAAGACTAGAAAATGAAAAAGACTCACTCAGTACAGAAAGAACAGCTACCATACAAAATCTTGATGACAAATATCAGATTATGGCAAATCGTTTTGCCGCCTATGATAGTATCATAGGAAAATTAAACACACAATTTAATACATTATCTATGATGATTGAACAATCATATAGTAATTAAAGGGATTAAGAATGAGATCTAATTTAGCATATTCAGCGTATTCACAAAATAACATATCTATAGAATCAAGTGAAAAGCTTATTAAGATGCTTTATGAAGGTATTTTAAAATTTACTGCTCAGGCAAAAAGAGCAATCGAAATAGATGATATCGAAAAAAGAGTATATTGGATTAACAGAACTACTGCCATCTTTGCAGAACTTCTTAACTCTCTTAATTATGAAGCAGGTGGTAATGTTGCTCATTATTTAAGTGGTTTGTATACACATCAGTTAAAACTGCTAGCTGAGGCAAATATGCAAAACTCAACAAAGCAATTAGACGAAGTTCTTCTAGTAACAAAAGAACTCCTTAGTGCATGGAATGATGAGACATCAAATGACTTGGATAACTAAATTTAAGATTGCTATCGTAGAACAAGATATAAACACTCTTGAAACACTTCTAGACTCTTTTCCAGTTGCAGATACAAAAGAGGAAGCACTTGAACTAAGAGCTCTTGTTACAGAAGCTCTTAGTATCGTACAAAAGGCTAAAGAAAAAACTCTTGAGAGTATGAATAAAATCAAAAAAACAAAAGCTTTTCTAAGAAACTAAGGGGAATCCCCTTAGTCATTAAAACACTTCTCCAAATGTTTTTCATCCATTTTTTGTGTCATCTTTGAGACGATTATAAAGGCTATCGCAGAAAGTGGCAATGCGATAACTAAAGCATCTACAAAGATAATTTTCCCACTTAGAAGCGAATGAGAACCAAAGATAGCTTTTGCTAAACCTAACTCTTTTGCCTCCTTAAAATGAACAAATAACAACCAAAAACTAGAAACTAAAAAGCCAACTATCATAGAGATTTTAGCCCCAGTTTGTGTAGCTCCTTTCCAAAAAAGTCCGCCTAAAAATGCTGGTAAAAAGATAGCTGCACAAAGAGCAAAAAAGATAGAAGTACTTCTAGCGATAATCGCTGGCTGCTCATCAAAAGCATATGCCAAGGAAACAGAAAAGATAATCATGATAACAATACCCAACCTTGTAATCATCGTTGAGTTCATATCCTTTTTGCTAACAAGTTCTATCAAATCTCGTCCAACTGCTGTTCCCATCGTATGAAACTGAGAAGAGAGTGTACTCATAGCCGCAGAGATAAGAGCGAACAAAAAGATAAAAGCAAACCATTTAGGCATTGCTGTGTTGATAAAATGAGGTATAACTTTTCCAATTGCACCTGCACTTTGTAAAGCATTTTTCCCTTCATTGAACTCATAATACCAAGCATTGCTTAATGCTCCAACTATAAAGATGATACCTGTCATCGCGATGATAAAAATCCCACCGATTAAAACAGCTCTGTTTAATTCTCTTTTTGAACTCACCGTCATAAACCTGACAACAAGTTGTGGCTGTGCTAAAACACCTATTCCAACACCAAAAGTAATGCTCGTAATGACAAACAACCAGCCCTCAGATAAGAACTGTGGCATTTTATTCCAGCCTTCAAAACCCCAAAGTTGTGAGAGCTTCATCATAAAATCAGGCCCACCTGGTTTTAACTCTTTGAGGCTTATGTTACTTAATGGTTCTAAAACAGTAGCATTCCAAACTACATCAAGTTTTCCAAAAGCTTCATTAACTCCACCTAGTGCATTAAAAGTGGCAAATAGTAAGATGACCATCGCAACAAACATAATCGTTCCTTGTAGTGCATCTGTAAACATCACGCCTTTTAATCCACCAGCAATTACATAAGCTGTAATGATAATTGAAAAAACAAAAAGAGCCATATCATAATCTACATGAAAATAAAGCGATATAAACTGTGTTCCTCCGATAAGTACTCCCGCCGCATATAAAGGCATAAATAATAAAATAATAATTGCACCAAAAAGCTGTATAAATTTTGAATCGTATCTTTTTCCTAAAAATTCAGGAAAAGTATGTGCATCTAAGCGATAACCCATCTTTCTTGTAGGGTTACCTAAAAAAACAAATGCTATAAAAATACCAACAAAGATATTAAAAAAAGTAAGCCATAAAAGTGAATTACCAAGCCAAGCTGCAACACCACCAAAACCAACTATCGCAGCTGTTGAGATAAAAGTTGCCCCATATGAGAGTGCCATGATAAAAGGATGTGTATCACGTCCTGCTATTAGATAATCCGTTTTATTTTTTGTTTTTTTGTATCCTAAAAAGCCCAAATAACCAACAAAAGCCAAGTATGCAATTATTATTATATTTTCTACCATTCCCATTTACAGTTCCTCATCTATCTTATCTTCTTCTTGAGCCCAATGCTCCACATTTTTTTCTTTTTCAGCCGAACCTTTGTTCCAATTTACTGCACCGTAATAGACACACAAAAGCGTGCTAAAAATAGTAAGCCAAAATGCCAAGCTTACACCAAAGTCAAATGAACCCATGACGCTATCCTTTTTGTAATTTAGACATAAATTTGTCTGATTTTCTTATTGATAATGGTTTTTTCTTTAATTTAGCTTTTTAATCTTATTTTTTTAGATTTGACTATAAAAAGAAGCCCAAAACTTAACATATTTATAAGATAAAATTTATCTTATATGTAGAAATTAGGTTACATGTAAAAAGTCTTCTTCAAGAAATTTCACTCATTAGCCTTGAAATAAGTGTTTTATAAAGATTATTTTTATACCCTTAAAAACATTTAAATTAAACAAAAAGATTTTCTCTTTTTAGTTTGAGACCTAATGTGGATTTGTTAAAAACAGGAGAGTGACACATGAAAGATATTTTGATGGGGAATGATGCTATTGCTTTGGCGTTGATTCACGCTGGTGTAGATATGGTATCAGGCTATCCAGGTACCCCTTCAAGTGAGATTTTAGGGAATTTCCAAAAGTACAAAACTAAATTTGGCGTTGAAGCTTATGCGCAGTGGGCTACCAATGAAAAAGTTGGATTTGAAGTAGCAT
The DNA here is from genome assembly GCA_002742765.1 of Sulfurospirillum sp. UBA12182. Lineage (GTDB taxonomy): Bacteria > Campylobacterota > Campylobacteria > Campylobacterales > Sulfurospirillaceae > UBA6810. The sequence goes on from DLUF01000065.1 coordinate 9,537, forward strand.
ATGCTGGTGCAATCGCTGGTAAAAAAACCTGTGCAACCATGAAGCAAGTTGGTCTAAATGTAGCAAGTGATGCTTTGATGAGCGCTTCTTATATAGGGCTTAAAGGTGCTATGCTTCTTATTAGTGCTGATGACCCTGGTTTTCACTCTTCTCAAACAGAACAAGATAGTAGAAGTTTCGCAAAATTTGCAAAAATTCCAGTTTTAGACCCCGCAACACCTGCGGAAGCATATAATATGGTAAAACTTGGTATAAAAATTTCTGAAAAATTTGAAACCATTGTTATGCTTCGCCCTGTTATGAGAGTCTGTCATGCCAGAGAGATATGTGATGTAGATGACAAACTTGACTTTAAACCAAATACAGGAGAATTTAAAAGAGATATTCCTCGTTTTGCAGCAGTTCCACCTGCTGGACGTTTTAGACAAGGGTTAGAGCAGTTTGAACGTTTAGAACTTATCAAAGAGTTCAACTGGAGTGAATTTATCAAACCTCAAATTAAAAATCTTAACAAATCTAAAATTCTTTGTCTCACAAGTGGTACAGGACATGGTTATGTAAAAGAGTGTGTTGGAGAGATGAATATCAAAGCAGATATCTTAAAATTTGATATGCCTTATCCACTACCAAAAGAAAAAATTGAAGCTCTGTTTGAACATTACGAAAAAGTTATCGTATTTGAAGAGACTTATCCTTGTATTGAAGAGCAATTAAGTTCACCAAAACTTTATGGCAAATTAAATGGTACTGTTCATAAAATCGATGAATTTTCAAAAGACAAAGTTCTCAATGCTTTTGTAAATGCTAAAGTTGTAGAATCAAGTGATAATTATAAAAATGCAAAATACGACAAAGAACTTCCTGTGCGTCCACCAAATCTCTGTCCAGGCTGTCCTCATCGAGATATCTACTATTCCATTATGAAAGTATTTAAAAAGAAAAAATCTATCTATCCTTCAGATATAGGTTGCTATACATTAGGCTTAAATCAAGGAGCGATAGATACAGTTTTATGTATGGGTGGAGCTGTTTCTATGGCAAGTGGTTTCTCCATCGCTGATCCAAACAAAACAGTTGTTGCAACATTAGGTGATAGCACTTTTATGCACTCAGGGGTCTCCCCTCTTATCAATGCAGTGTATCAAAATCACAAATTCATCCTTCTTATCATGGATAATTCAACAACAGCTATGACAGGAAGACAGACAACACCACAAAGATCCAACCCAGGAACAATAGATATCAAAAAGCTTGTTGAAGGCTGTGGTGTAGAATGTCATGAATATATCTATGAACCAAATCTTGATAAAACTATAAGCTTCTTAAAAATGCTTCAGAAAAAATACGAAGAAGCAACTGGTCCAGTAGTAGCAGTTATGAGAGAATTTTGTATCTTAGATAAGGAGAGATCATCAGCGATGCTACCTCGTATCTATGCAAAAGTTGATGAAGATAAGTGTGTTGCTTGTGACATCTGTACAACACAGTATAAGTGTCCTCCTATGCACTACAATGAAAATCACAAAATCGAAATCGATCCATTCTTATGCGTTGGATGTAGTGCTTGTATAGATGACTTATGTCCAACTGGTGCATTTGAAAAAGTAGAGGAGAGTGTAAAATGAAATATCAAGTAGTTATCGCTGGTATCGGTGGTCAAGGTGCGGTTTTCTTAGTAAAAGTCCTCTCAATTGCTGCTTCACTCAATGACCAAAAATGTTTAGGTACAGAAAATCACGGAATGAGTCAAAGAGGTGGACAAGTCTCTTGTTATGTTAAAGTTGGAGACTTTTACTCCCCTGCCATCGATCAAGGACAAGCTGACCTTCTAATCGCACTTGAGGGCAATGAAGCACTGAGAAATATCCAGTATCTCAAACGCGATGGAGGAACAATCATCGTAAATGCTGATGAGAATTTTCCAAAAACTGAGTATGAAACCATCAAGATAGATGCATTTTCTAAAGCAAAAAATAGAGAATTTCCTATACAAGCACTCAATGTCTATATGCTAGGGGTCACTTTGGCTAGAGATTCACATTTCCCTTTTTCACAAGAAAATATAGAAGAAGCTATAAGAGTTATGAATCCAAAAGTAGCAGAACAAAATATAGGTGTATTGCACTTAGCCATTAAAGATGCAAAAGGAATCGTATGATTTGGTCAAAAGAAGAGACTCTCCCTAGAGGGGAATTAGAAAAGCTTCAAAATGCAAGACTACAAGAGACAGTTGCCAGAGTTTATGGTAATGTTCCTTTTTATCAAAACAAATTTAAAGAGTTAGGTATCACTCCTCATGATATAAAATCAATCCATGATATCTCAAAGCTTCCATTTACAAAAAAACAAGACTTAAGAGATAACTATCCTTTTGGACTTTTCGCGGTCAAACAAGACGCAGTTGTAAGAATCCACAGTTCAAGTGGAACTACTGGAAAACCGACAGTTGTAGGCTATACCAAAAGTGATATGGATGTTTGGAATGAAGTTATGGCAAGAGTTTTTACTATGTGTGGTGTAAATTCTGAAGATACCGTACATAATGCTTATGGCTATGGGCTTTTTACTGGTGGTCTTGGCGTTCACAATGGTGCTGAAACAGTAGGGGCAACCGTAGTTCCAAGTTCTGGCGGATTTACATCTCGTCAACTTTTACTTATGAAAGACTTTGGAGCAACTGTTCTTACTTCAACTCCATCATTTGCTCTTCACTTAGCAGAAACTGCTCAAAATGAAGGGTATGACTTAAAAAATGACTTTAAACTCAAATGCGGTATATTTGGAGCTGAACCAACAAGTGAGGGACTCAAAGAAGAAGTTTCACGTGTTTGGGGAATTAAGTACTATGAAGTATATGGTTTATCTGAAATCATAGGACCTGGCGTATCTAATAGCTGTTGCGAGAGCAAAGATTTACATATCTTTGAAGACCATTTCTACCCAGAAATCATAAATCCAGAAACTGGAGAAGTGCTTCAAGATGGAGAAAAAGGTGAACTTGTTATCACAAGTTTAACAAAACAAGCACTTCCGATTATCAGATACAGAACAGGAGATATCACCTCTTTAGATAGAACTCCTTGCCGTTGTGGAAGAACACATGTGAGGATGAAAAGTGTTATGGGAAGAGCTGATGATATGCTTATCGTAAATGGCGTAAATGTTTTTCCATCACAAGTAGAACACGTTTTAGCAAATATAGATGGTATAAGTTTAAATTATCAAATTATTGCAGATAAAAAAGGTTATCTTGATATCTTAGAAGTTATGGTTGAAGTAACTGAGCAGATGCCACTTGATAGTATCGGTGCTTTAGAAAAATTACAAAAAGACATCCAAGCAGCACTTCTTAATAATCTCTACATCAACGCAAAAATCAAACTAGTAGAGCCTAGAAGTATAGAGCGAAGTATGGGCAAAGCTGTACGTGTTATCGATAAAAGAAGTATCTAAAAGGAAAACAAAATGAAATATGCAATCAAACAATTATCAGTTTTTATAGAAAATAAAGCTGGAGAACTGAGTGATTTTACACAAGTTCTTAGTAAAAATGGAATTTCTATCAAATCCATTCTTTTAGCAGATTCAACAGACTTTGGACTTGTAAGAACTATCGTAGACAATCCTGAACGTGCAAAAGCTATTCTCGAAGAGGAAGGCTTTAGCGTACGTTTTACCAATGTATTTGGCGTAAAGATAGAAGATGTCGTTGGTAGTTTTGATAAAGTAGTAACAGCTCTTGCACATGAAAATATAAACATCCAATACACTTATAGCTTTTATGAAGCAAATATAGGGATTTTTATCTTTAGTGTTGAGCAAAACTCTTTTGAAGAAGCTATCAAGATTTTAGAAAAAAATAGCATCGAAATCGTAAGTGCTAGCCACTTTTACGCTTAAGCGAAAAAGATTATGACATTTAGTAAAAACGAGAGTCTTAGTAGCTCAAACCTCAAAGCCCTTCAACTCTCTTATCTCAAAGAGACTGTTTTAAGGGTTTATCATCTAGTTCCTTTTTACAAAAAAAAGTTTGAAGAACTAGGCATAAAACCAAGCGATATCAACACCTTAGAAGATATCTCAAAACTCCCTTTTACAAAAAAACAAGACCTAAGGGATAATTATCCTTTTGGACTTTTTTCTGTAGACATGGATCAGATAGTGCGGATACACAGTTCAAGTGGGACTACTGGAAAACCAACTGTTGTAGGCTATACAGAACACGACATGGATATCTGGGCTGAAGTGATGGGTAGAGTCTTTACTATGGGAGGTCTTACATGTAAAGATTTACTCCATAATGCCACAGGCTATGGACTTTTTACTGGTGGCCTTGGATTTCACTCAGCAGCTGAACGTATGAAGATAGCAGTAATCCCTAGCTCCACTGGCTTTACATCTCGTCAACTTCTTCTACTTCGTGATTTTGGGGCTACTGCTATAACAGGAACTCCTTCTTTTGCTCTTCATTTAGCTGAAAAAGCAAAAGCGGAAGGGTATGACATAAAAAAAGATTTTAAACTCAAAGTTGGATTCTTTGGAGCAGAACCTGCAAGTGAAGGGCTTAAAAATGAGATTGCAAATATCTGGGGAATTGATTATATAGAGGTTTATGGTCTCTCTGAGATAATCGGACCTGGTGTTGCTTCAAGCTGTAAACACTCTCATCTTTTACATGTAAACGAAGACCACTTTTATCCTGAGATAATTGACCCAAAAACTGGAGAGGTTTTAGAAGATGGAGAACGTGGAGAATTAGTCGTAACAACCCTCACAAAACAAGGACTTCCTATCATCCGATATAGAACTGGAGATATCACTTCTATCACAAGAGTTCCTTGTCGTTGTGGAAGAACACTTTGTCGAATTGAAAGTATCGTAGGACGTAGTGATGATATGTTAGTTATCAACGGAGTTAACGTCTTCCCTTCTCAAATCGAACATGTCCTCTCAAAAATCAATGATATAACGATAAACTATCAAATCATCGCACAAAAAAAAGGATATTTAGACAAACTCGAAATCGATATAGAGTTGAGCGAAAACTTTATGAGCGATGATGTTAATGAATTTAATCAACTCAAGAAGAAAATCGAACACGAACTTCTAAATGCTCTTTATATCAATGTAGATGTTAAACTTGTAGCTCCTCGCTCCATACAAAGAAGCGAAGGCAAAGCTATCCGAGTTATCGACAAAAGGGCTAACTAATACGCTTTACATGTAAAGAAAAGTTTTACATGTAAAGCACTCATTTATAAACTTTTACTATAATATCTCAAACAAATGAAGGATTTTTATGAATTTTAGATATATAGGGAAAAGTGGTCTTCGTGTAAGTCCTATCTGTATGGGTACGATGACATTTGGCTTACAAGCAGATAAAAAAACTTCCTTTGCGATTATTGATAAAGCGTATGAGCGAGGGATTAACTTCTTTGATACAGCAGAACTCTATCCTGTTCCACCAGATGCAAAATTGGCTGGGCTTACTGAAGAGATTGTTGGGGAGTGGTTGCAAAGCAAACCAAGAGACTCTATCATCTTAGCTTCAAAAGTAGCAGGAGCAGCAAATGGTTGGTTTGTTCCACCTATAAGACATGGTCTAACTGCAATCGATAGATTTCATATCACTAAAGCACTAGAGGGAACTCTAAAGCGTTTAAAAACTGATTATATCGACCTTTATCAGGTACATTGGCCAGATATGAGTGTCCCCATCGAAGAGAGTCTTTATGTACTTGATGGATTTGTAAAACAAGGAAAAATCCGCTATATAGGAACCTCAAATGATTCAGCATATGGCTTAACAAAAGCCAATGAAGTAGCAAAGTTTAAAGGTTTAGCTCGTTATGAGTCAATTCAAAACAACTTTTCTATGTTAAATCGTAGATTTTTAGATGAATTAGCCAATGTTTGTAAAAAAGAGCATATCTCACTTCTGCCTTACTCTCCACTTGCAGGGGGTGTTTTAACAGGAAAGTATAACCAAAAGTTTTTGCCCCAAAATGCTAGATTTGCTAAGTATATCAACTCTAGTGAACCTAGAATCCAAGCACAAGCCAAGAGATTTGTAAATGAAAAAACCCTTCTTAGCGTTGAGAGATATCTTGACATAGCAAAAGAGTATGGAGTTGAATTAACAACTCTTGCCACAGCATGGAGTATGCAGTTTGATTTTATAGCTTCTACCATCATAGGAGCAACAACTCCAAACCAATTAGACGCAACACTTAGTGCTCTTGATTTTAAGATAAGTGATGAGTTAAATAAAAGATTAGATAGCGTTCATCAAGAGATACTTTATCCTATGGGATAATCTTGAAGAAAGTTTTTTAAACTCTGTATGTCCATAGGTTTTGCGTAGAGGTAGCCTTGCCCCTCTTCGCAGCCATTTTCTCTAAGATATGCTTCTTGAGCCTCTGTCTCAATTCCCTCAGCCAAAGTTACCATTTTCATGCTATCTGAAAGATTTATGATAGACTTAGCGATGGCACAGGCATCTTCTTCTGCGGGAATATCCCTAACAAATGACATATCGATTTTTAGTTTATCAATCGGTAATTTTCTCAGATAACTCAAAGATGAATAACCTGTTCCAAAATCATCGATTGCTATCTTAACCCCCAACCTTCTAATAGAACTTAAAATTTCTATCCAGTTTTTTGGATTTTTCATGATAACTGATTCTGTAATCTCTAATTCTAAGTGGCTTGGGGATACAGAGGTTTCAGCAAGTGTTTTTTCTAAAAATCCTAGAAAATCACTATGTTCTATCTGTATACCTGAGACGTTGATAGAAACTCTTCCCTCAAAACCAGTCTCCTCTTTTAGATTTATCAAATCTTCGCAAGCTTGTTTAAACACATATTCACCGATAGGGATAATCATCTTAGTATCTTCACAAAGTCTGATAAATTGCATAGGTCCTAAAAGTCCTCTTAGAGGGTGCTTCCATCTTACAAGGGCTTCTAAACCAATAATCTGTTTTGTTTTGAGATTTACTTGTGGCTGATAATAAACGATAAATTGCTTCTCTTTGATAGCAACTTTTAAAGCATTTTCAGTGTCAACCTCTTCTTTTGTTTGTGAAGACATCTCACTTGTATAAAATCTATATGTATTTTTACCTGCATTTTTCGCTTTATACATTGCTATATCTGCATTTTTTATCAACATTTCAGAACTATTTCCATGCTGAGGATATTGGCTTATACCAATGCTAACAGAGAGAAAAAACTGTTTTTCATGCGTTAAAAAAGGCTCTTCTAAAGCTAGTTGAATTTTTTTGACAATTTTTTCTACTTCCCCAACATCAAAAAGATTTTCTAGTAAAACGATAAACTCATCTCCACCGATACGAGAGAGTGTATCTGCTTCTCTTATGGCACTTTTAATCCTTAGTGCTGTTTGTTCTAGAACATCATCTCCATAGCTATGACCATAAGTATCATTGACTTTTTTAAAGTTGTCCAAATCCAAACAACATACAGCTACAAGGCTTTCTTGTCTTCTTGCATTCTCAAGTGCATGTTCAATTCTATCTTTTAATAAAATCCGATTTGGCAACTTTGTTAGTGTGTCATGATAAGATA
>DLUF01000057.1 GCA_002742765.1 Sulfurospirillum sp. UBA12182
AAGAGTCGACTCTTTAGCAGAGAGTTTAACAAGAGTATTGTTTTCATAAAGTAACTTTTCTTTTTTGTCATAAGCAAAAATTGAGTTTATTTGGATTTTTCTCATCTCCTCTTTTCTATCTTGTAACACCTCTTCTTTTGCTTTTTTTAGCATATGCATTACATTATCTACATTAAGAGGTTTTACAAAATACCCTAAAACTTGCAATTCGATAGATTTGAGAAGGTTTTCTTCATCTTTGTATGCAGAAACGATGATGAATTTTTGTTTTGGATTGAGGTTGTGGATAAATTCAAGCATCTTTAAACCATCAAGACGAGGCATTTTTATATCGGTGATAATCAAATCAAAAGGGATATTTTGTTGCAAATGTTTTTTATAGGTTTCTAAACCCTCTTGTCCATCTTTTACAACAACAACTTCATCAAAAATAGTTTCAAGATAGAAGCTTAAAATTTCTCTTGCTACCTCTTCATCTTCTGCAAGCATGGCTCTTGTAATCATCTTTGACACTATGAATCCTTAAATCTTTGTCAAATTATATCAAATAAAAAAAGAACGTTTTGCTTTTTGTTAAAAAAAAGGTTATTTGATGTAGAATTATGATTTGTGTATTTTAACACTGGGGAGAAAATATGAGTATTAGCATCAATGGAGATGAAATCACCTTTAGTGAAGATCTCTTTATAGTCTCTAAAACAGATACAAAAGGAAGGATTACTTATGGTAATGACACCTTTATAGAAATCTCTGGCTATGAAGAAGAAGAACTTATAGGCGCACCTCACAATATCTTAAGACATCCAGATATGCCTCGTGCAGTTTTCAAAATTTTATGGGATAGAGTTCAAGCAGGAGATGAGATATTTGCCTATGTGAAAAACAGAGCAAAAGATGGAAAATTTTACTGGGTACACGCTTATGTAACACCTGTGTTTGAAGTAGGCTCTAAAAAAATAATTGGTTATCACTCAGTGAGACGTTCTCCATCAAGAGAGGGACTTAAAGTAATTGAGCCTATATATAAACAAATGTTACAAGCAGAAAAAACAGGAGGCATGGACGCTTCTTTGAAACTATTACATCAAATCTTATCATCACAAAAGGTTAGCTATGATAAATTCATCCTCACATACGAATAAGCTTTCATCGCTTTCAAAACTCCAGTACGCAAACATCATCTCTTTGAGTGCGTTTGTTATGGCATTTTGTTTAGAAGTGTATAATAACGGTTTTCATTGGATACAAGTTATTAACTTTGTTAATTTTGGATTAGCATGGTTTATGTTTGTAAATATCAAAAAAGTACAAGCAACGATACATGTCCTTGCTGATATCATTAAAGATAGTGAACATGGGAAATTAAATGGTCGTATCGTTAACATCAAAGAGGGTGGAGAGTTAAAAGCCCTGTGCTCAAATATGAACTCTTTGTTAGATAACTTTGAACTAGTAACTAAAGAGATTAAAGCGAGTATCGCAGCTGCTTCAAATGAGAATTTTGATAGAAAAATTCTTCAAAAAGGGATGCACGGGGAGTTCCGTGATCAAGTAAGTATGGTCAATAAAGCAGTAGCTGCTATGAAAGCTACGCATCAACATATCGCAAGAAATACTTTAAATTCAAAATTAGCAGAGATTAGTGGAAATTCAAATGATTTTACAACTGTTCAAGAAGATTTAGTCAAAACAGTTGAGAAGTTAAAAGTTATAGCAAAAGAGGGTGAAGAATCAGCCAAAGAAGCAAAAGGAAGTTATGAAACACTCAAAAGTGCCATCTCTAAAATCGAATCATTGATTCAAATCGTAAATCAAAATGAAAACAGTATTGCAGTTTTAGCACAAAGAAGTGCAGAAATCTCAAGTGTAATCGCTATCATAGATGATATCGCTGATAAGACAAATCTCTTGGCTTTAAATGCTGCTATCGAAGTGCACGTGCGGGAGAACATGGACGAGGCTTTGCTGTTGTTGCTGAAGAAGTGAGAAAACTTGCTGAAACAACTCAAAAAGCTACTTCAGAGATTAGAATCTCTATCGATATGCTCCAAAAAGAGAGTGCTGACATCGCTTCAAGTGCTCAAAAGATGAAAGAAGATGCTGATGTGTCAAGTCAAAGTATGGGTGTTTTAAGTACAACTTTTGATTCTTTGATGGAACAATCAGATAGATCATCTAAAAACATCAACGCTATCCAAGCTACTGTGTTTATCACTTTGGCAAAAATCGACCATGCTATTTTCAAATCAAATGCATATAGTGCTATTTACTCTAATGATACGACACATGATTTTGGTGATCATACTACATGTAGAGTTGGAAAATGGCAAGGTGGAAGAGGTGAAGAGATATTTGGTGAGACAAAAAGTTATAAACTTCTAGCACAACCTCATGAAGATTTGCATCATAATGTCAATAGCTGTTTATCTTTGTTAAAAGAGACAAAAACAAATCTTTTAGATGAGCAAGAACAAATCATACAAAACATCTACACTATGGAAGAAAATAGTAAGAAATTCTTTAAAATTGTAGATAACATCTTAAAAGAATCAAAAATTATAAAACTTGCTGAAGAGTTAGGATAAGAGATTTCTCTTATCCTTCTACTTTTACTTGATTTCTACCCTTCTGTTTTGCATCATATAGTGCTTTATCTACTCTTTTAAATAGACTTTGCGCATCATCAGTATCTTTTGTATGTGTAAGCCCAAAACTACATGTAAGCTTTATCTCTTTGTGAAAAGTGTGGTTTTGGATTTTTTTCCTTAACTCCTCCGCGATGAAAAATGAGGGCTGTATAGCTGTTTGATGGAAGATGATAACAAATTCCTCTCCTCCCCATCTTGCGAGGATATCTGTATTTCTTATATTTTCAGAGACAAGAAGAGCTAACTCTTGTAAGATTATATCTCCTATACTATGTCCATAAGTATCATTGATGCGTTTAAAGAAATCTATATCAAAAAGCGCTAGACTAAAAGTACTCTCATACTGTTTAAAAAAATCTAACTCTTTTTGTATCTCAAGGTTGAATTTTGCGCGATTTGCTACTTGTGTTAGCTCATCTATATAAGCTTTTTTTGATAAATGTTGTTTCTCTAATGCCAATTTTGTATATTCTGTAAAAGAGCATATCCAAGTATTTGAATCTTTGAGATATGTAGGAGTTATTAAGTAAGCTTTGATGCTATTGTCATTTTTATCAATGATGCTAACAATCCTTTCTTTTGAGTCAATTAAAGAGAGTTCTTCTATCCATGAAGAGTCATTTGGGCTAAAAAAGTATTGAGGAGTTTTTAAAAAAGTTTCGTTGATACTTTTAAAATGAGTATAAAACTCTTGAATGTTATCTACTAAAAAATTATCTAAAAACTTATTGTTTGCGTAGGTAAGCTTGAGGTTGCTATCTAGGATAATGAGCATCTTGTTTTGAGCGTTTATAATGTTTTGTAGATTTTCATGTATGCTTAGTTCTTTTGTAATATCCAAAAGAGAGATAACAAAAGAATTTTTGAGATTTTTTGATTTTATAGGTTCAATTTTTATCGCAAAATGGTGTAATTGTGTATCTTTTTTCATGCAAACTTTATAGTTAGTTTGAGGATTTTGTAAAATCTTATTTATCCAAGAGTGTTTATCGTTTAAATCTTTAGTTATATAGTCTTCTTTCTCAATATCTTCAAAAAAGTCATTTATGTTTTTATGTGATTCTTTAAAATCTTTGAGAGATTGAAAAGTTGTAAAAAAGTCAAAAAATGCGCTATTTACACTTTTCATTTCTTCATTTTCTACTAAAATAGTGATTATAGATTGCGAGTTGAAGATAGCTTTCATTCTTTCATTTTGTCGTTTGATTTTTTCATCCGTCTCTTGTTTGATATAAAAAATAAGGATAACTAAAAAAAGCAAAATCGTACTGAAAAAAACTAAAAAATAAAAGTTGCTGATAACATCTTTAATGCTGTGGGCTTTACTCTTTATGATAAAGGCCGCTACGAAGTTATGATTGATAGGATTTTCTTGTGGTAAAACGGTGATAATCTCTTCTTTGTCTTTGTTGTATATCGAAAAGACTCTTCCTGTTGGAATACTATCGGCAACAAGCTGCTTTATCCTTTCATTTGGGGCTATTTGTTTGACATCAAACTTTACTTGGAGGTTTTCTAAGACCTCTTTATCGTAAGAATAACCAGGTATAGGACTTTGTGTATAGTTTGATTTTTGGTCTTCAAAGATTTTTTGTTCTATAATTTTGTTACTGATGATAAAATTTGCAAAAAAGCTATAATCCGCAATCAAATCATTAATCATATCATATGCACTAAAAGACACCTCTACGCTTCCTAGATAAATATCCCCTAAAAAGAGTGGATAAACAAAGCGAAAACCATTGAAAATTCTTCCCTCTTCAAAACCATCAATAGGCTTTTTGAATTTGTTTACATAAGCAACACTTTCTCGTACAAAAGTTAAGTTATCACCATATTTTGAAGGTTTATGCATTCTCAAAAAGCTTTCGTTATCAGGAAGATGAAAATGGAGCTGTCTGATGCTTAGGACATTTTTTAGTTTGGTGTATTTGACTTTTAGATAGTTGTAAAGATTGAGTCTGAGGGCATCTTTTTGTTTGTTAGAAGCACTTTGAACTTCATAAAGGATTCTTAAAATTTCTGAGTCGTTTTGAATGTACTCTTGTAGGATATGCAAAGAAAACTGTTTGTATTTTTTGTATTTTGAATCAAATTGCTCTTTTATATTTTGTGAGTGATTTTCTAAAACACTTTGTATCGTGATGTTCTTTTTGAAATTAAAAAAGATGATTATAAAAGCACAAGCGATAAAAAATATTATAAAAAAAACGATTTTTGCATTTTTCATAGAAGCCTCTTTAAAACTCGATGAGGAAAGCAACACCATCTTGGGTGTTAAAAGACTTGATATGACCTTGCATATTCTCTATGATAGTTTTGGTCATATAAAGACCGATTCCTGTTCCCTTATCTTCAAACTTTGTGGTAAAGTATGGTTCAAACATACGTTCTAAAACCTCTTTTGAAGCCACACCACCATTGTTTCTTATCTCTATGGAACTTTTATTTATCTCTATTTTAATTGTACCATTTTTTACATCATTTTGTTTGATAGCTTCTATGGCGTTTGAAAGAATGTTAAGAATTGCTTGTTTAAATTCATTTTCAAAGCCAAAGATTTTAAAGGTTTGGTCGCTTAGCTCTAAAGAGATTTCATTTTTTTGGATTTGCGATTTTAGTATCGAGATAGAAGCTTCTATCGCAGTTGCAACATCAAAAAGAACTCTCTTTTTTGAAGGCTTGTAAAAGTTTCTAAAGTCATCAATAGTAGTGGACATATACTCTAATTGTTCTTTTGCATTGCTTGTGTATTTTTGAATTTGTGTTTCATCCATTTTTTTATAATTATCTTTGATAAAGTGCAAAATCAAAGAGATGTTGTTAAGTGGTTGTCTCCACTGATGAGCGATTGAGCCTATCATCTCTCCCATCGCAGCTAGTTTGTTTTGTTGGATGAGCAGTTTTTGTTTCTCTTGGTTTTTTTCAACTTCGATTTTTATCTTCTCTTCTAGCTCAATCTCACTCTGTTTTAAAGCAGTAATGTCGTAGATATAACCATAGAGATTTGTTACATTTCCAAAGTCATCTTTGATAAAAAGCATTCTGTTAAAAACCCATTTGACTTCACCGCTTTTAGTGATGATTCGATAACTTTTAGAAAAATCATGAAAACCTTGTTTGAGATAAGCATTTAAAGAGGCAATAAAAGAGTCTTTATCCTCTTCGTGGATAATATCTAAGTATTTTAGCCCTTTTTTAAAGAAATCTTCATTTGAGTAGCCATATGTTCTAATACTGTTTGAGACAAAAAGTACCTGAAGTGTCGGAGAGTTTTGTATACGCAAAATGATGATATTGCCTGTCGCAACGAGAAGTTCAGTATCTTTTATATTTTGTTCTAATCGTTTGCTTTCATCTATGTCCATGCTCATCATGAGTAAGCGTTTTGGAGTTTTATCGGGGTTGAGAAAAACTTTTCCACGAGCTAAAACCCATTTGTAGCGGTTATCTTTTGTCTTGAGACGATACTCACAGATGATGTGTTCTTTATCTTCATTGATATGTTGATTAAGAGCGTGGTTTACATAAGCCCTGTCATCTTTGTGGATAAGAGCAAACCACTCTTGATAGCTTTTTATATCTCCTTGTGCATAACCTAGCATATCGAGCCACTTTTTTGAAAAGAATGTTTTATTTGTGTTAAAGTTTGTATCCCAAAGTCCATCATTTGAAGCGATAACAGCAAGTTCAAAACGCTCTTTCCACGTGTTGAGAAGTCTATTTTTATTTTCGAGCCTCTTGTTGTGAGAAGAGAAAATACGCTTGATAAAAGAAGAAAAGAGTGTAGTTGAAAAAACAAGAGTGATACTTGTTATAAGGATGATAAGAAAAAGGAGAGCTTTTTTATCCTTGTACTCTTCACTAATCTTGTCTATATCTTTTTGGTTGTAAAGTCTTTTGGTAGGTACAAGCCCTAGCGTAAAATAGTATTTATCATAAGTATAGGAGATTTTTGCACTCTGTTTTTTTGATATTTGCCATTTATGTTTGTTTTCTAAGTTATAAACTTTTTTCTCTATGATGTCATATAGCCAAACAAAATACTCCCTTGAACTGAGTGAAGCTATGTTTTCTAACAGAAGATTTTGAGTGATTTTCTTTAAAGAATCAATCGAAGAAAAAACGCCTATATGCCACTTGCCATAGGTTTCAAAATAGCTAAGTTGGATAGTTTTTCGTATATCATCTTTCCAGCGAAAAGAGGATTTTTGCCCTTGGGAAGCTATGTACATAAGTGTGATTTTGAGTAGTTCTTTATTGTTCCTTTCAGAGAAGATGAGCTCTTGGATGTTGTTTAAAACCTCTTTACCATATAAAATGTTGTAATCTTCATCAAAGATGGCAAACTGGATATCATGTTTTGTTTGAGAAGCTTTTATATAAGAGTCCAGATGTTTTACATGTAAAGAGTCTTGATGCTTTTGAAGACCCATACTAAAGCCTAAAAGTGTGTGTACTTCTTGTTTGAGTTTTAACTCTATGGATTCAAGGTTTTTTTGTAGTTCATTATCTGTGATTTGAACGAGTTTTTTCAGTTCATTTTCAAATTTAAATTGCTGTTGGAGTTCAAGTTTTTGGAGGATAAGGCTTTTGTCATTTTTCTCTTTGTACTCTAAAAAAACAGATCCAATGATAAATAAAAAAAGAGATAGAAAAAAGATGAAGATAGGGGGTATATAGGTGAGAATCTTTTCGATATCTCTTAGGCTATATACCTTTTTTTTCATCTTATTCTTCAAAGAAATCTATATCTGAATCGTGTGGGTGGACGTGGATTTTGTTTCTTCCTGACATTTTTGCTGAGTATAGTGCATTGTCAGAAGTTGTATATAGTCCAAGCTCATCTATGACTTCATTACTCAAATCAGCAACAACCAAACCGATAGAAACAGTTATGAAAGGGCTTACTTTGCTCCCTATATGAGGGATTTTTAGGTTTTCTACCTCTTCTCTCATCTTGTGGCAAAGTTCGAGTGATTTTTGGTCATCATAGCCAGAGAAAACAGCACAAAACTCTTCTCCTCCCATCCTAAAGAGATAATCACCTCCTCTTTTAAGATGATTGTTTAAAGAAGCTGCAACTTTTTTAAGAACTTCATCCCCATTTCTATGCCCGTAGCAGTCATTATACTGCTTGAAAAAATCTATATCTATCATCGCAAAGGAGAGTATTTTTTTATCTCTTTTGCATCGATTTATCTCTTTGTTGATGATTTCTGTGTAGTATCTTCTGTTATAAACGCCAGTCAGAGCATCATGGTTGGTGATATCTTCTAAGAGTTTATGAGAAGTGATATCATGGCAAACCAAAGTAAAAGAGATGTTTGATTCATCTTCTCCTAAAATAGGGGAGATAAAGGCTTTCACCCAAAAGTAATTTCCATTTTTCTTTTTAAATTTCAGTTCTGATTT
This sequence comes from Sulfurospirillum sp. UBA12182, assembly GCA_002742765.1. Classification (GTDB taxonomy): domain Bacteria; phylum Campylobacterota; class Campylobacteria; order Campylobacterales; family Sulfurospirillaceae; genus UBA6810. The sequence continues at coordinate 8,064 of DLUF01000057.1, forward strand.
GACAGTTTTTTCTGATTTTAAAGAGGTTTGAAAGATATCTAAAATCTTTTGTGAACGGCTTGAAGCTTTAAACTCGGTAATGTTTTTGCCTATAACACTACAATCACTAAAGTTTGAAGTTTCACAAAAAGCAGAGCTTACATAGTTGATTTTTCCATCTTTATCACACTGGATAAGAATGATGTTTTTATCAAAGATTTTCATCATGTTATAGATAGTCATATCTATGTTGTGGATATTTTTGTTGATTCTATCAATCTTGGTTAAATCTTTTAATGCTCCGATATAGATATCAAGGTCTTTAAGATAGGTGATTTTTTCTTGGATGAGGTAGTTTTCTTCACCTATCTTGATATCTCTTTGAAAACCGATTTGCTCTAAATGTTCTAGTTTTGATAGCTGAGAAATGATTTTTTCTTTTGTCTCAGCATTGAATGTTTCAAGATACTCTTGAAAGTTCTTACATGGAAGTAGATAAGAGATGTTTGATGTGGCACTAAAGGTGTCTGTTTTTTTATCTATGTACCATTGACCAAAGTTTTTATGTGAGATTTTAACAAGCTCAGAGCGAAGTCTTATCTCGATTCTTTCTAAATGCTTGATAAAGTCAAGTTTTTCAGCATTGTCCTGAGAACTATGCTCTTTAACCAAGTCTTTTAACAGCTCTAAGTTCATCTTGTCTCCTAAAAAATGTGTAATTTATTTTACCTAAAAGTGACATTAAAATAACTTAAGGGTGCTTAAATACTCTTAAGCTTTCTGGGAGTGTGCTTTGTGTAAAATACGTTAAAAAAAGGGTTTAAAGCCAATGCGTTGTGCAAAAATGAGTTCATTTATAGTGATGGATATCGTAAGAGATGCTGCAAAATTTGATGATTGTATTCATTTTGAGATAGGGCAGCCTGACCTGCCTCCAAGCCCTAAAGTCAAAGAAGCACTTTATAGAGCAGTTGATGAAAACAGATTTGCTTATACTCAAAGTTTAGGACTTTATGAGTTAAGACAGAAGATTGCTGCGCATTATGAAAAAGTATATGGAATTAGGCTTGATGTTGAACAGATTTTTCTAACACCTGGAACGAGCGGAGCGTTTTTGATAGCTTATGCTCTTACTCTTAAACACTCTTTTAACTTAGGTTTGAGTGACCCAAGTTATCCTTGTTATAAAAACTTTGCTCATTTTATGGATATCAATCCAGTGTTTATGCCCATAGGCAAAGAGGATACTTTTGAGTTACATGTAAAGCATCTCAAAGGACATAGATTAGATGCACTTCAGATAAGCTCTCCCGCAAATCCAACAGGAAATATCTACAAAAGTGAAAATTTTCAAGAGTTGATTGAGTATTGTGATGCAAACAAGATAGCGTTTATCTCTGATGAACTTTATCATGGATTAGAGTTTGGTCAAAAAGCAAACTGCGCTTTAGAGTTTAGTCAAAATGCCTATGTCATCAATGGTTTTTCTAAATTTTACTGTATGCCTGGGCAGCGTTTAGGCTGGATAATCGTTCCAAAACATAAGATAAGAAACGCTGAAAAAATCGCTCAAAATCTTTTTATCTGTGCTCCAACCCTCTCACAATACGGAGCTTTAGAAGCTTTTGATTATGAGTATTTAGAAGAAGTGAGAGAAGAGTTTCAAAAAAGACGAGATTTTTTATATGAAGAACTTTCTCAAATGTTTACGATAGATGTTGCACCTAGCGGGGCATTTTATATCTGGGCAAATGTCTCAAAGTATACATCTAACAGCTTTGAGTTTGCCAAAGAACTTTTGGAAAATATCCATATAGCAGCTACTCCAGGAGTTGATTTTGGGAGTAACAAAACACAGCAGTATCTGAGATTTTCTTATACGAGAGATATAGAACATATGAAAGAGGGAATTGATAGGCTTAAGAGGTATCTCTCTTAAGCCTTTTTAAAATCTATTTTTGTGGGATGTCACACTTTTTTGTGATGATACAAAGTGGGCAAAAGTTAGTAACTCCTGCTAACAAAGGTATAATCCCCAAAAATAACCAAGGTGCATAAGAGACTGAACCATACAACAATGCACCTGCAATGATAAGGCTAATGCCTAAGACTATACGAAACTTTTGACAAAAAGATCTGATTTTATTGAAGTTCACACACTCTCCTTTGAATTCAATTAGGAGAATTATACTCTGAAAAATTAAAATCGTATTAAAAAAAAGAGAGTATGTGTGCGAGTCTGTTCTTTCTTTAAGTTAAGGCATAAAAAGTGCTACCATCAAAGGGATGGTAAATAAAGACAAAGCAGTGCTTAAGACGACTGCTAAAGATGCTTTTTGTGGGTGTACATTGAGTAAAGATGCTACTGCGACAGTATTGCCAGCCATCGGAGGTATAGCAAAAAGAAACATAACTTGATGAAGCCCTGTTGGGAAAAGACCAAAGTAGTGTGAATCAAGCCAGATGATTATCAGCACTAAAAAAGGGAAAACGATAAATTTTAAAACAAATGCAAAAGTTATAAAAGCTTTATCGAAACCTATGTTTTTGAGTCCAGAAAGCCCCATACCTATCATCATCATTCCAAGTATGGCATAAGCATTTTTAAAAGTATCAAGATAATTAGTCAAATCCTCACTCATAGGCATCTTTAAAACGTTACATGTAAGTCCTAAGAGAAGTGCATATAAAGCAGGTAATTTTGAAACTTTGATGAGGCTTTGTTTGATGCTGTAATGTCCTTTTGCAACGACAAAAAATCCTACGGTATTTTCATAAAGAAGTGAAGCTAAAACAGTAAAGATATAGATATTTACTAAGCTTTCATCTAAAAGCATGATGGCTAAAGGTATGCCAAAGTAGCCTGTGTTACCAGTCCCAGCAGAAAATGCTAAGATGTTTTTACTGTTATCTTTGAAAAACATACCGCCTATCTTGAGTGTTCCCAAAGATAAGATACTTCCGAGTATAAAAAGAACAAAAGGGAGAAAAATAACAGCAAAATTGAGCTCTACTTTATAAGCTGCCATGAACACAACGATAGGTCCTAAGATGTAGATGAGTAGGCTTGCCATCGCTTCTCTTTTTGCTTGAAAAAAACGCACTAAGATGTAGCCTAAAGAGATAGTTATATAAAGAGGAAATATCTTAAACCCTAAAGCAGTTGCAAGTTCTAGCATAGCAAACTCTGTTTCTAAAAGTATAGTGTGGAGGATATTTTAGCAGTAAAATAAAAAAAAATCCAACAAAAGAAGAATATTATGCTACAATGACGGGTATAAATTCCTTTTTGTCGTTACCTTGTAGTAATTTTCATTGAGGCGTTTAAAAATTAAGGAGTAGAGTAGATGAATATTTACGTAGGTAACGTTACTTACAATACAAATGATGCGAAACTAGTTGAACTATTTTCTTCATTTGGTGAGGTTGCAAGTGCAAGAATTATTAGTGATAGAGAAACAGGTAGATCAAAAGGTTTCGGCTTTGTTGAAATGCCAAATGATGCAGAAGCGAATGCAGCAATCGAAGCACTAAATGACAAAGAGGTTGATGGTAGAACTTTAAGAGTAAATGAAGCTAGACCAAAAGAAGAAAGATCTGAACGTCCAAGAAGACCAAGATATTAAAAATTTTAAAGGCTTAGGTGAAGAGTTTTTCTCCTAAGCCTTTTTTTATCTCGTAATCGAAAATCCAAATCCAACTTTCTCCATCTTTTTATCATAATCGATTAAGCTTTCTCCATATCCGTTGAAGTAGTAAAAATATCCATACAAATCATTTATCCAAGGAATTGGAAACGTCCAATCAAACTCATATGCCCCTTTGTTTGTGCTTTCAAATCGAAGGTTGTTTCTTATGAGCAGGTTAAAAAGAGACTTTTTGTAAGGAAGAGTAATCTTTAAGTCTCCATATCCAAGATAGTTGTGGATATCGTGATTATCATCACCATGTGTGTCATTGATATTTGTTTTTTTATCTTCAGGGAGTCTATACCATGCTCTAGGAGTTATAAAAAGCCCATTGTATTGGAAAATTCCTTTAAGATATATCCTATTCCACGACCTTGAACTAAGCCCATCTCTTCCGTTTGACTCGTGTAACAAACCTATGCTATAAGCTTTTAAAGCTGTTTTTTCATGCAAGTAAGGAAATTCTATAAATATCTCAGGTCGATAGTTTGACTCACGAAATGGAGCGGAACTTTGAGAAGTTTGCCACCACGAAGTTTGCGTATAGCCTAGATAAAGGGTTTCTTGAAGCCCTAAAAAATTCTTTGCAAGAGGTTTTTTAAAACTTAATTGAAATTTAGTTTCACTCTGTTTTCTACCATCTCTTTTATCAAAATCATAGGTGAAAGGCATAAGATAATTTGCTTGATAGGCTTGAATATCGAAATTTGAAAAGATGATTTGTTCTAAAGTCTCATTTGTCGCATTATTCTCATAGCTTTCGATGTTGTTTTTTCCAAAAACAATGATACTTTCTTCATCTTTTACATGTAAAGATATAGAAGCCGCTTTTTTATACCATTTCATTGCTTCTTCAAAGTTACCACTTTTTTCGAGTTCACTAGCCTTTTGGTATATCTGCAATGAAGTAAGCTCTGAAGCAAGGAGGTTTACATGTAAAAATGTTATAATCCAAATTAAAAATAATTTTTTCACTTTTTCCCTTCAATTTTTTTAGGATTTTATCACAATAGGAGTTTATATGCAAAGAACATCAAAAGGTAATCTTTTTGGCATTGTCGCCATAATTTTATGGGCGACATTAGCCTCTTTTGGAGTTCTTGCTGGAAATATTCCTCCTTTTCAACTCACCTCAATGGCATTTTTTGTAGCTTTTTTGATAGGTGCGATTTTGTGGAAGAGAGAGAAAAAAGGGATCTTAGTACATCTTAAACAACCTCTTATCGTTTGGATTGTTGGGGTTTGTGGTCTTTTTGGCTACCATTTTTTTTATTTTTTAGCTATCCAAAATGCCCCAGCAGTTGAAGCTAATCTCATCAACTACCTCTGGCCCCTTTTGATAGTGCTTTTTAGTGCATTTTTGCCAAATGAAAAACTCAGATGGTTTCATGTTGTAGGGGTAAGCTTGGGGCTTTTAGGAGCGTTTTTGCTCATCACAAAAGGAAAAGGCTTAGAGTTTGAAGAGCAGTATTTTTTAGGTTACATGTACGCAGTTATCTGTGGTGTGGTTTGGGCAAGTTACTCTGTGATTTCACGGCTGTTTGGAAAAGTACCTACGAGTGCAGTTGGAGGATTTTGTGGAGTTACGGCTGTGTTTTCTTTGATATGCCATCTTCTTTTTGAAACAACTGTTATGCCTGATACAACGCAATTACTCGCTATCATCGCTTTAGGACTCGGACCTGTTGGTGGAGCTTTTTTTGTTTGGGATTATGGTATGAAAAATGGAGATATACAGCTTTTAGGCTCACTCTCTTATGCTGCTCCTTTGCTTTCAACTTTACTTTTGATTGCTCTTGGATTAGCGAAGATGAGCCTGTTTGTTTGGATAGCTTGTGGACTTATCATACTAGGCTCGATGATATCTTCACTGAGCCATTTAAAAAAACTTTTGGCGAGATTTTAATACTCGTAATCAACAACTTTTGTGATGGTATTGACCGATTTGAGGTAGTTTACTATCTCTACATGTATAGGGTTGATGGCATAAGCTGCTAAGTCCTCTTTGCTCTCAAAGTCAGTGATAAGTGCCAAATCAAAAGCTCGCTCTTCAGGGCTAAAGTTGATACCAACTTCGATGTGTTTGAGATACTCAATTTTACCTTTCATAGACATGATTTTGTCTTGGATAAATTTTTTGTTTGTTTCTGAGTTATCTTCTAGTTTGAAAAATACGATGTGTTTTATCATGAGATTTCCTTTGTGAATTGAGTATAAATTCTTACATGTATAATTATAAATATCTATTTTCACATCATTCTCAAAATTACTTCCTGTAATTTTTCCGAGGATTGACTCTAAAAAATCTTCCTGATTTTTAACGAGTCAAAACCTGTTCAAATAGATTTTATAATTCATTTGAATTTTATGTATAATACCCAAAAGATATGAAAAAAAAGAGAAAATTTTGCAAAAAAATCAATCCCTAGCTTATAGATATGCGCTTATCTCAGTATTTTTATGGTCGACAGTTGCGACTGCTTTTAAAGTTTCACTCTCTATGATGAGTCCGATAGAGCTTCTATTTTACTCCTCATTGAGTTCTTTGGTTATCTTAGGCGTGATTTTGGTCTACCAAAAAAAGTTTTCAAAAATCTTTTTACATGTAAAAGAAAATTTCTTCAAAGTTTTACTCTTAGGGGCGATTAATCCTTTTGTTTATTATCTTGTTTTGTTTAAAGCTTATGACATTCTTCCCGCACAAGAGGCGCAAGCGATAAACTATACGTGGGCTTTGATGCTCTCATATCTAGGAGTGGTTTTTTTAGGGCAAAAGCTTTTTCTAGCAGACATCGTTGCTGGGATTATCTGTTATTTTGGAGTTCTCATCATCGCTACAAAAGGAGAGCCTTTTGGTTTAGAATTTTCTAACGCTTTTGGAGTGAGTTTAGCTCTTTTTAGTACGGTTTTATGGTCAGTTTATTGGATTATAAATTCAAAAAGCAAAAGCGATGCCGTTGTTGGTCTATTTTGCAATTTTTTTGTAGGTGTTGTGTTTATCGTAGTTTACATCATCTTTACAGGAGGCGTTGCACTGCCTAGTTTCAAAGGGGCGTTTGCTGCTGTATATGTTGGTTTGTTTGAGATGGGAGTTACATTTGTTTTTTGGCTCAAAGCAGTAAGTTTAGCTCAAAATGTTTCAAAAGTTTCAAATCTTATCTTTCTCTCCCCATTTTTATCTCTTATCTTCATTTCCGTTTTTGTAGGAGAAGAGATTTTGCCTTCAACTTTGGCTGCTTTAGCTTTGATTGTAGGTGGTTTGATTTTTCAACAAAAATTTAAAACGAAACACTAGGCTTTCCAAAGAAAAATCCTTGAAAAGCTTTAAAGCCTATCTCTTTTGCACTCTCAAAGCTTGCTTGTGAGTTGACATGCGCAGCTATGGGAAGCATTTTCTTTGCATCACAGATTTTGATAATCTCTTTTGCCAGTGCATACTCTCTTCCACCCAGCGGTAAAAGTCTGATAAGATCACCATGTACTTTGAGAAAATCAAAAAGAGGCTCTTGTATATGCTGTATCTCATGAGAGTGTTGGACATTGTCAAGGCAGAGTTTTATCCCAGCATTTTTGAGTTGATGCAGTTTTTGTGTATCTTTGAGATTTTGAAAAAAAGTATCATTTTGTAGCTCAAAGATAGTGTTTGAGTTCGTGAATGTTTCTAGTAAAAAAGTAAAAAGTTCCTCATCTTCAAAGTCATTGCATGAGAGGTTCATGCTGACTCTCTCATCAGTTTTTTTGATAAAAAAGGATAACTCTTTGATGATGGTTGTATAAAGGCCTTTTTGATGTGCTAGATTTAAGAAAAATTTTGGTGATTGGATGCCATCTGGACCTTCGATACGTATAAGAGCCTCATAAAAAACTCTTTTTTCTTCGGTATCTACGATAGGTTGATAAAAGGGAAGGATTTTTTTGTCGTTTATAGATTTTTTAATGTAATTGTATTTTTCCTCTTCACTCTCAGATAAAAGTTCAAGTGCGAATTGTGAATAAGTCACAAAAGGTTGTTTCTCTTTTTTAGCAAGTTCTAAAGCTTTGAGGGCTTTTTTAAAAGTATCAAAATGATCCAAACTAATCCCTATCTTCACTTCTATATCAAAAGTGTTTTCCTCAAAGGTATATCGTTGTGCAAGGGTAAATTGAGTGATGAGTGTGACAAGTTTTTCTAAAGTAGCAAGCTCAAAAGGTATATTTGCCAAAAGAGCAAATTTATCAGCTTCAAGTCTATATGCTTTGAGTTCGTGAAAAGTTCCAAAAGACTCTAATGCTTTAGCAAAAGAGCTTAAGACAAAATCCCCAGCGATATCAGAATAAGTAAGATTGATTTGTTTAAAATTAGAGATATCGAGTATAAAAAGTTTAGGATGAGGATTCTCTTTTAAATCCTTTTCTAAATCCTCTTGATTTGGAAGATTTGTAAGTGTATCTATCATGCTTTTTCCTTTGCATTTTCATACTCTTGCGGGTGGTTGATGTTAGTAAATGGCTCGTCATTTTCAAAGTCCACATACTTTACATGTAAAGCTTCAAACAAAGTTCGAATCTTGTGTTCATTTTTCTCTATTTGCTCTTTTATAAGATGGGCAAAATGAGGTTTATAGATGCCACACATCTGATGGCTTCCAAAAGGCGAGCGAGCGATGATGATGTCTGTTGTTTCATCAAGTGCGTTAAAAAGCCTTTGAAATTCCGTTTCACTCACAAAAGGAGTATCTACACTGAGTATAGCGACTGGAGAATCAAACTCTTTTAAAATCGAATAAAGCCCCACAAGTGGAGAGTGCTCTTCAAAGCTCTTTTCATCTTCGATAAAAGAGGCTTCAAAGTCAAATTTATCCTTGCTTTTACAGCTTACATGTAAAGATGAAAAAACATCTTTGAGTCTTGTAAGCTGATACTGTGTTAGTGTAGGGGAAGCTCCAAAGGGAAGAAGCGCTTTGTCCCTTCCCATGCGAGAGCTTTTCCCGCCTGCTACGATAACACAAGGGATAGGTAGCATTATCTAGGGTCTACTATCTTTCCAGCTATCGCACTAGCTGCTGCAACTGCTGAGTTTGCTAGGTAAATCTCACTTGTTCTATCGCCCATACGGCCTACAAAGTTTCTGTTTGTTGTAGAGACACATCTCTCATTTTTACCTAAAATCCCCATATATCCACCTAAACATGCACCACATGTTGGGTTGGAAAATACAGCTCCTGCTTCTATGAAGATATCTACTAAACCCTCACGGTGAGCTTGAAGTGAGATTTTTTGCGTAGCTGGAGTGATGATAAGTCTGGTTTTTCTTGCTACTTTGTGACCTTTTAAGATGCTTGCTGCGATGCGTAAATCTTCAAGTCTGCCGTTTGTGCAACTTCCGATAAATACTTGGTCGATTTCTAAGTCGTCTTTTACTGCTTGGCTTATGCTTTTGCCATTTGATGGTAAAAACGGATAAGCGATAACTGGCTCTAGTTTTGAAACATCTATCTCTAAAACTTGTACATAAGTTGCATCAGGGTCTGAGTAAAACTCTTTTGGAGTTCTGGCTAGATTTTTATCTTTTAAAAACTCTCTTGTAGTATCATCAACTGCGATGATACCGTTTTTTGCACCAGCTTCGATAGCCATGTTACAAAGAGAAAATCTATCATCCATACTTAAGTAAGGGATTGTGTCGCCTGTAAATTCAAGTGTTTTATAAAGTGCGCCATCCACTCCGATAAGGCGGATAACTTCTAAGATGAGGTCTTTTCCGTAGATATGTTTTCCAGGTTTTCCGCTAAATACTACTTTGATAGCTTCTGGAACTTTGAACCAGTTCTCTCCAGTTATCATAGCAAACGCTAAATCCGTACTTCCCATACCTGTTGAAAATGCTCCAAGAGCACCATGTGTACATGTATGTGAGTCTGCACCGATGATAACATCACCTGGGACTACGAGACCCTTTTCTGGTAAAAGTGCGTGTTCGATACCCATATCTTTTTCATCAAAAAAGTGTTTGAGATTGTGTTTATATGCAAAATCACGGCTGATTTTTGCTTGGTTTGCACTCGCGATGTCTTTAGCTGGGATGTAGTGGTCCATGACGATAGAAAAACCATCTGGATTTGCTAACTCTTTTGCGCCACTCTCTTCAAAAGCACGGATAGATATAGGAGTTGTGATGTCATTTCCTATAACCATATCGATTTTACATTTGATTATCTCACCAGCATATACTGGACGACCTACATGGTCACTAAAAATTTTTTCTGTGATAGTTTGACCCATTTTCTTCCCTTGTCATTACAGTTAATTTGCTGATTTTATCGAAAATTTGTTTAAAATTAAGGAAAATGAAATTTTAGTTTTTTTGAATTTTAGTTTTTTTAGATAAGTCCTCGAGTTTTTCATAGCTTTCTATAAAATTTTTTACAGCTTCATCGTAGGCAAATCCTTTCATAAGAGTTTTGTAT
>DLUF01000001.1 GCA_002742765.1 Sulfurospirillum sp. UBA12182
TGTTAATTTAGTCAATACATCAAAATTTAAGAATGAAGATGAACCTTTTACTGTATGAGCAACTCTAAAGATAGAATTTAGCAAATCCAAATCATCAGGTTTAGCCTCTAACTCCACTAAGTCTTGATCAATTTGTTCAATAAGTTCGAACGCTTCGATCAAAAAATCTTCTAAAATTTCTTGAATATCTTCCATCGCTCTTCCCTTACTCGACATTTTGTATGTGCGATTTAATCACTTTTGAGACTTCTTTATAAAAGACCGCACCATCAAATTTTGTTAGATAAGCTTCACCACCTGCTTCTTTTCCTCTTATTTCACTAAAATGATCACTAATTGAAGAGTTGAAAACTATCGGAACATCTTTAAATCTCTCATCTTCTTTTACATTTGCAGCAAAATGGAAACCATCCATTTTTGGCATCTCTACATCACTAACTATAATCCGTAGCTCTTTTTTCAACTTCTTACCATGTGTTTCAAAAAGACCCTCTAACTTTTGCAAGCCTTCAACACCATCGCAAGCTTCGATTACATTCATACCCATCTGTTCTAGTGCATCTTTGACAAGTTTTCTAGCAATTGCACTATCATCTAAGATGAGCGCTGTTCCTTCGATTTTTTCAATTTGGTCATGATCTAAACCCACTTTTGGTTGGTAGATTCCCAACTCTTGAACAACATTTTCTAAATCCAAGATAAGTAAAACTTCATCATTTTCTATACGTGTCACACCTGTAATTTGTGATTTATCAAGAGCGCCAACGCCTGATGCAAAAGATGCTGGTTCTATGTCATTCCAGCTAATTCTTCTAATCCTCTTTGCTTCATGAACGATAAAACCGATTAGGATATCGCTAAATTCTGCGATAATAACTCTTGGTTTCAAATCAGCTTTTTCAGGTTCATTGATGTTCATCCATCTAGCCAAATTAACTACTGGGATAACCACTCCACGAAGATCGAAAATTCCTTCTATATATTCAGGAACACCTGGAAGTTCAGTGAGCTTAGGAATTTTGATAATTTCCCTCACCTTAGCAACGTTTACGCCATAAATCCCTTCGTAAACCCTGTCTTCTTCCTGCTTTAAGATACGAAAGTCTACAAGTTCCATTTCATTGGAACCTACTTTCAAAACGTTTTCATCAAACATCGAAACCCCTTAGTTTCTTTTGGGTGAATTTGACACCATTGAAGAATTCTACAATAAAATAACTTTGATTACACGCAAATGATGAAAAATTAATATAATTGAGATTTCCAAACTTATACTCTTTATTTTGGTGATAGTGTCCTTCAAGGATATAACTCAAGTTTTGGGATGAGTAAAGCTTCAATTTTGTAGCAATCTTACTCTTAAAACCCTCTATTTTTCGGCAAATATCTTTTTGAAGTAAATCTTTTTCTATCTTTTTAGAGATGCCAAAACCAATCCTCTCATCTAAAAAGTTTAAAATTTTTAAAAGTCCTTTATTTCTGATGAGAAAGGTATAAAAATTGTGGATAAAATCTCCATATTTATCCCCGTGAGACAAAGCACAGAGGCTCTTTGTGGCTTCTAATTCAAAAAGCATAGGTTGTTTTTGGATAGGAATTATCTTTACATGTAAAAAGAGATTTGAAAGAGAAAAATCATGATTTCCTTCAAAATAGTATACTTCTATATCTTGGGCGATTTTTTCTAAAAGTTCTAAGTATTTTTTATATTTTTTCACGCCATAAGTAACTTTGCCTACAAGCAAATCAAACATATCACCCATGAGAAAAAGTTGAGAAGTTTTTATCTGTTTTGAGTGGATTGCTAAGAGAAAGTGATAAAAATCATCTCTTCTATCACTTTCATGAGCATCTGCTATAAAGATAGCATTAGGAAGAATTTTAGGGTACATAAGCAAACAGAGGTATTCCTAAGTTCTCTTCATAACCACACATTAAATTTGCATTTACAACTGCTTGAGAGCTTGCCCCTCGAAGTAAGTTATCTATACTCGATGAGAGGAAAAGTATATTTTCTCTTTGGGCTACAAATATATCACAAAAATTTGTACCACTTGTTGTTTTGATGTCTACTGGTACTTCTCTTACGCGTACAAACTTTTCGTTTTTGTAAAATTCTTTCATTAGTTCTTTTGCATCTATATTTTCACGAAGTTTTACATAAGAACTAACTAACATACCTCTTATAACAGGGATTATATGCGGTACAAAGTTTACCTCAAAATCTTTACATGTAACGATTTTTAATTTCTCTTTTATCTCTGGTGCGTGACGATGTACTAAAGGATTATATGCAAACATATTTTCACTAACATGAACAAACTGTGTTATTTCATTTAGTTTTTTTCCAGCACCACTGACCCCACTTTTTGCATCTACAAAAATCGGGAAATTTTCATCTATAAAAGAGGCTATAGGTAAAAGTCCTAAGAGTGTTGCCGTAGGATAACACCCAGGATTTGCAACTAATCTAGCTTCTTTTATCTTATCTCGAAAGAGCTCAGGCAAACCATAAACAGCTTGAGAAAGATTCTCTTTATCCTCATGAGGGCAATAATACTGTTCATATGTCTCTAACTCTAATCTATAATCCGCAGAAAGGTCAACCACTTTCAAACCTAAACTCAAAAGCTCCTTAGCAAAGCCCATCGCAGCTTTATGAGGTAAGGCTAAAAAAGCAAGCTCAGCTACTTTAGCTATCTCTTTTGCGTCACTCTTTTGTACATCAAAAC
>DLUF01000033.1 GCA_002742765.1 Sulfurospirillum sp. UBA12182
AAATCTCAGTACGAAAAAGCACAAAATGATTTACAAGTGGCTTATGCTACATACTATTATTACACAAATCAAAATATCAAGGAATACATCCAATGAAAAAATTTAAACAAATTATCGCAATTTCATTACTATTTGGTTCGATAAACAGTTTTGCAAATCCACAAGGAACTCCTCCTTTACCAAAAGCAGATGTTTATGTAGTTCCTCAAGCAAAAGATATGGCTTTAACACTAAGTTATCCAGCACAAATTTACTCTTTTAGAGGTGTAAATGTAGTTGCAAGAGTTTCAGGGGTCTTAGAAGAGAAGTTTTTTGAAGAGGGGAGCTTTGTTGAAAAAGGTCAAAAACTGTATAAGATAGAAGATACTATCTATAAAGCAAAAGTTGATGCTGCCCAAGCTTCTGTTGGCATGGCTGAAGCTGTTTTGAACAATGCTACAAGAGTTTGGAATAGAACAAAAGAGTTATATGCAAAAAAAGCTGTTTCTCAAGAGAGTAGAGATAATGCTCTATCTGCATATGAGCAAGCAGTGGCATCTTTAGCGTTAGCAAAAGCAAATCTCAATCAAGCAAAAGTAGATTTGGAATATACAAACGTTAAAGCGCCTATTAGTGGGGTTGTAGGCTTAAAACTTGTAGATGTTGGGGATTATGTATCTGCTAGTGCGGGTACAAATTTAGTGAGTATAACACAAAATGATGTAGTAAATGTAGAATTTTCTATGCCTCTTAGTGATTATATGAATATTAAAAATGGTATTTGGTCATTGCCTCAAGATAACAAAATCAAAGTCTCTTTAATCATAGACGATAAGCCTGTACAAAAAAGTGGAGTAATTGATTTTATCGACATCAATGCAAATAAAAATACAGCAACAGTAAAGATGAGAGCAGTGATTGACAACAGTGATAAGTATCTTATCCCTGGTAGTTTTGCGAGGGTTGTAACAGAGGATATATATCAAAAAGATGTCATTAGTGTTCCTCAAAAAGCTGTTTTACAAAATCCATTAGGAACAGTTGTATTTGTTGAAAAAGATGGTGTTGTTGGCGTAAAACCAGTTAAGGTTGCAAATGAATCAAAAGATTTATTTATATTAAAACAAGGTGCAGTACAAAGTGGTGATCGGGTAATTTTAAATAACTTTTTTAGAATCAAACCAGGTAGCCAAATTGCGGTAGATAAAGTTGTAAACGAATAGAGGAAAATAGATGTTTTCAAGATTTTTTATAAATAGACCAATTTTTGCAACAGTTATCTCATTTTTGATAGTTATTGCAGGAATTATATCCATTCAAGTACTCCCCGTAAAAGAGTACCCAGCAGTTGTTCCTCCTCAGATTATGATAGAAGCAGTGTATCCAGGAGCAGATGCAAAGACACTCTCATCAACAGTCGCTACGACACTAGAACAATCCATAAATGGCGTTGAAAATATGACTTACATAACTTCTACAGCATCTCCAAGTGGAGTTTTGTCTATGAGTGTATTTTTTGAGATAGGAACAAATGTAGCACAAGCTAAAGTTGATGTAAACAATAGAGTCCAATTAGCTCTAAATAAACTTCCAGCAGAAGTGCAAAGACAAGGCATAAGCGTCCAGGAGAGATCACCTGACATTTTAAAAGTTTTGGCATTTAAATCAAATGGCAATATCCACGATACAACATACATATCAAACTACATAAGCATAAATGTCATAGATGATATAAAAAGGATAAAAGGTATCGGTGATGCTATGATTTTTGGAGAAAAAAATTATGCTATCAAAATCTGGATAGATCCCGATAAACTATCTTTTTATGATTTAACATCATCAGATGTGATGAAAGCCGTTGAAAATCAAAATGGTCAATACTCCGCTGGTTCAGTTGGTAGTGAGCCTATGACAAATATACAACCATTTACCTATACGATAAGTACAGAAGGTAGATTAAAATCTGTAGAAGAGTTTGAAAATATCATAATTCGCTCAAACAGCGACGGCTCATCTTTGAGGATAAAAGATATAGCAAAAGTTGTTTTAGATGCAGATAGTCATTATACTTCTGGAAAATTCAACAGTGAGCCTGTGATGCCTGTTGGAATATTTCTCTCTCCTGGAGCAAATGCTCTTGAAGTATCACAAAAACTAGATGATACACTAAAAGAGCTATCTAAGAAATTTCCAGAAGATTTGGTCTATACTGTACCTTATGATGCGACTTTATTTGTTCAAGCTTCGATAGAGGAAGTTATAAAAACACTTTTTGAAGCTATCGCATTTGTTATCGTGCTTATATATGTGTTTTTAGGAAATCTAAGAGCTACTATCATTCCAGTTCTAGCAATTCCAGTTTCAGTTGTTGGGACATTTGCAGGGCTTTATGCAGCTGGTTTTTCTATAAATCTTCTTACTTTATTTGGGTTGATACTTGCCATCGGACTTGTTGTTGATGATGCTATCATAGTCATCGAAAATGTTGAGAGGATTTTACGAACAAAAGCCATAAGCGTAAAAGATGCAACGATAGAAGCCATGAAAGAGCTTACTACACCTCTTATAGCTATCGTTTTAGTACTTTCTGCCGTTTTTGTTCCTGCAGCTCTTAGTGGTGGGTTTAGCGGTGTTATGTATAGACAATTTGCTATGACTATCGTTATGGCGGTTGTTATCTCAGGTCTCGTTGCTCTAACTTTAACACCAGCTCTTTGTGCTATATTTTTGAAAAAACATGAGCCAGAACCGATTTGGCCGATTAGAAAGTTTAATGAGTTTTTTGATTGGTCTACGAAGGTTTTCGTAGGCGTTACAAAAACTACAATCAAACTATGGATGTTTTCAATTTTACTGTTTGGAGGACTTTTATACTCGACTTACGACATAATGAAAAAAACACCAACAGGTCTTGTACCAGCAGAAGATAAAGGGGTACTTATGGTGCTTACTTATCTTATGCCAGCAACTTCGCTTGGTGAGTCTATCAAGATAACTGGTGGTATAGAAAAACAGCTTTTAGCAAATGAAAATATCATCTCAACTGGAGCTATTACAGGAATGGATTTAGTTACTTTTGCTTATAAAACTGATGCTGCTATCATGTTTGCAAAGCTAAAACCTTGGAAGGAAAGACTCGCTCCAAATCAGAAATCACAAGCGATAGCAGGACAATTGATGGGGCAATTTATGATGACAAATAAAGATGCTTTTGTAATTCCAGTAAATCCTCCTCCGATAATGGGAATGAGTACTATAGGAGGATTTGAACTTTGGGTACAAGATAGAACAGGTGGTGATATACAACTTCTTAGCAAATATGTAAATGAGATAGTCGCAAAAGCAAGTACAGATCCAAGACTTATGATGGTAAGAACGACGCTAAGTGCAAATGTTCCGCAGTATTCTCTAAGTGTTGACAGAGAAAAAGCAAAGTCTATGAATGTTTCAATTGGAAGTATATTTTCTATATTGCAATCAACTTTTGGACAAGGATATATAAATGACTTCAACCTTTTTAGTAGAACTTACCATGTAAACATTCAAGCAAGTTCAGACTTTAGAGATACAAAAGATGACTATAAAAATGTCTTTGTTCGCTCAGACGATGGAAAGCTAATACCAATAAGTGAACTTATAGAGATAAAAAGAGTAGTCGATGCTAGCATTATTCAAAGATTTAATATGTTTGGTGCAGCACAAATCACTGGAAATCCAGGATTTGGTTTTGCCTCAAGTGACGCTATGAATGCTATAGAAGAGATTGCAAGTTCTATTTTACCAGAAGGATATACTATAGCTTGGTCTGGAACATCATATCAAGAGAAAAAACTCGTAAAAGAAGGAAGCAATACAACACTATATGCTGTTATATTTGTATTTTTGATACTTGCTGCTTTATATGAGAGTTGGAGTATCCCTATGGCGGTTATCCTTTCTATTCCATTTGCTATCTTTGGAGCAGCTCTTGCTGTTTATCTTAGAGGTCTTGAAGCTGATATATATTTTCAAGTAGGACTTATAACTCTGGTTGGTCTTTCTGCAAAAAATGCCATTTTAATTGTGGAGTTTGCCATGGATAAATTACGAGATGGTATGAGTTTATTTGATGCAACCATAGAAGCTGCAAGACTAAGATTTAGACCTATTGTTATGACTTCTCTTGCTTTTATCGTAGGAACACTACCTTTGGCTTTAAGTTCAGGTGCTGGAAGTGCAAGTAGACATATCATTGGTACAACAGTTGTTGGTGGAATGGCATTTGCAACGGTTGTTGGGATATTATTTATTCCCTTGTTCTTCTACTTAGTTGTAAAAATAAAAGAGAAAATCAAACCAACAAAAGTATAAGACGAAAAAAAGCTTACATGTAAACTTTTACATGTAAGCTTTTTTGAGTATTTTTTGTTATACTATACCTACAAATTTAGGGTGGTGTCATGCGGTTTTCTTTATCAAAATTAAGTTTTTTTAACTCCTTATTTACTATCTTAGTTATCTCTATTGCTCTTAGTATCATGGCTGGTTACGAGTATAATGCTTTTTACGAAAAGAAAAAAGAGGAGCTAAAAAAAGAGTATATAGAAAAAAATAAGAGACTTCTTCAAGAAGAAGTAGCGATGGAGGTAAAAAGGATTAATAACATTATCTCAGATTTTTATTTTTCTGTTTTTTCTATCTTGGATAGCAGAGTGCATATGATAGAAAGCCTTATTCATTCTCAGATAAAAACTCATCAATACCTCAAAAACAAACAATTAAATAAACATATTTTTGACACTATAAATTCACTCAATTATAGCAATGCTGATAATTATGATTTTATCTTCAATGAACAAGGAGAGATTCTTTTTCACTCTTTAGAAAAGCGCTTAGAAGGGCTAAATATCTTAGAGAGTTCTGAGTTCGCACCTGAACTTAAAAATAGTGTAAAAAAAGTTATCAAAGATGGGGAAGCTTCTGCGGGATATGTTTTTGTTCGAAATGGTGTAAAGAGAAAAATCTATACGGATATGAAAAAGGTGAATGATTTTTTTATCGCCTCTTGTGTTTATATCGATAATTTAGAAGCAGAATTGCAAAAAAACATCTTCAAATCTTTAGAATACAGTAGGCTTGGAGTTGACAGAAAAGGATATTTTTGGGTTACAAATAGTGAAAATGTCATGCTTTTTCATCCGTTTCAAAAAGAGCTTATCTCAAAGAATTTAACAGAGTTAAAGACAAAAAATGGAGTGGCGATTTTTAAAGAAGTAGATAAGTTGCTTCAAGATAAAGATGAGGCTTTTCTCACTTATGATTGGCAAGTTCCAGATACTGATGAATACGCAGAAAAAATCGCTTATGTAAAGAAAATTCCAAAGTGGGATTGGGTGTTGGGCTCTGGATTTTATTTGAAAGATTTAGATGAATTTTTACAAAATGAAGAGAAAAAGCAAAAAGAGTTTCTCGATACCTTGATTTTAAAAATTTTACTTATTGTAAGTGTTTTGTTCGCTATTGTCCTCTCTATTTCTTGGTATATCTCTCAAAGATTTGAAGAAGAAGAGGGTAGGCAAAAACGGCATTTAAAGCTTTTAGAACAGTATAAACAAATTCTCGATTTAAGTGCTATTGTAACTAAAACAGATCTCTCTGGTAGAATTAAAGAGGTTAACTCTTTATTTGAACAAGTAAGTGGCTATAAAAAAGAAGAGGTTATAGGTAAGGCACATAGAATTGTAAGGCATCCTAGCACACCAAAAGAGACTTTTGAAGATATGTGGAGAGTAATCCAAAGTGGAAATGTTTGGAGAGGAGTTTTAAAAAATCTCAGTAAAAATAAAAAAAGAAGTTATATCAACAAAACGATTATTTTCCCGATTAAAGATGAATTTGATACAACGATAGAGTATATCTCTACAAGTATAGACATCACTGAGATTATCGAGCAACGAGATACTCTACAAAATCTCTTTTTGACAGATGCTCTTACTGGTTTGGCAAGTAGAATTAAACTCTTAAATGAAATCAACAAATCCCAAACTTCAGGATTTTTGGCTTTGATAGATATCGCTAGATTTACCGAAGTTAATGATATGTTTGGCAATCAAAGAGGGGATGATATCCTCAAACAAGTTGCTAAGAGGCTTTTTGAGTTTGCAAATCAAAGAGTTGATGGTGTTTTTAGAATGTATGCAGATGTCTTTGCTCTTTATAGTAAAAAAGGGAGGAAAGAGGAGTTTGAAAGTTTAGTGAGGGAACTTTTAGCCCAACTCTCTTTAAGTGCGTATAAGGTTTTAAAAAGTGAGATAAATCTCAATTTTACAGCAGGTATGGCTTATGGTGATGTAGAGCTTATGGCTTACGCTGATATGGCGCTTAAAATTGCTAAAAAGACAAATAAAGATTTGATTGTCTATGATAAAAATATCTCTATCGCTAAGCAATTTGAAGAGAATCATATCTGGATGAAAAAACTCTCACACGCTATAAGAGATGAAAGGATTGTACCTTTCTTTCAACCCATATATAATCTAAGGTCAAAGAAGATAGAAAAATACGAAGTACTCATGCGTTACATTGAAGAAGATGGCAAAGAAGTATCTCCTTATAGTTTTATAGAAATCGCCAAAAAAACAAGGATTTATCCAAGTTTGACCATGAGTGTTGTTGAACAAGCTGTCTCTTATTTTAAGGATAAAACAGCTTATAGCTTTTCGATTAACCTTACTTTAGAAGACTTACTAAACAAAGAGAGTATGGATTATATATATACAACACTCAAACAGCATAATCTTTTTGCAAATACGATTTTTGAAATCGTAGAATCAGAAGAGCTAGAGAGTTTTGAAGATGTAGAAAAAACACTCAAAAGGTTTAAACAAAAAGGTGTACAAATTGCCATAGATGACTTTGGTTCTGGGTATTCAAATTATAGTTATTTGCTTAAATTAGATGTTGATTTTATTAAGATTGATGGTTCCATTATCAAAGATTTACTCACAAAAGCTTCCGCAAAAGATTTGGTCTCCTCTGTTGTTCAATTTGCTCAAAAAAGCGGTATCAAAACAGTAGCTGAGTTTGTATCTTCACAAGAAATTTCCAAGATAGTGCAAGAGCTGGGTGTTGATTATGCTCAGGGATATTATTATGGGAAGCCAGAAAAACAGATATGAGCCGATACCTCTCTTATAAGGAGTATATGCTCCAAACCTATGGGCATGTACTCTACTCAGTACCAGTAGATTTAGACTTTGGCTGTCCAAATAGAAGTTTTGAAGGCGAAGGTGGCTGTACTTTTTGCCCTGCTAATGGAGCAAGAGCAGTACAAACTGGAGATACGCTAGATATCAAAGAGCAGATTGAAAAGGGAGTGGCTTTTGCCAAAAAAAGATATAAAGCGCATCACTTTATGCTCTATATTCAAGCTTATACTGGTACTTTTAGTTCCTTAGCCTTGCAAAAAGCCTCTTATGAAAAACTCTTAGCACTCCATGAGTTTAAAGCTATCAGTATCGGTACGAGACCTGATTGTTTAAGTGAGGGAACTTTAAAGTATCTTCAAGAACTCAATAAGACCATAGAAGTTTGTATCGATTTGGGAGTACAAACGCTCAATGATATAACCCTAAAGAAGATAAACCGTGGACATGATGCAAAAACTTCACTAGAGGCAATCAAAAGATTAAAAGAGTATGGTATCAAAGTTTTTGGGCACATTATAGTAGGCTTTGAAGGAGAGAGCAGAGCAGATTGGGAATATACGGTAAAAGAACTTGTAAAAGCTGGAGTAGATGGGATAAAGATACATAATTTACATGTAATAGAAAATACACTCTTAGCGAAAGAATTTTTACAAAAACCCTTTAAAACGTTCAACGAGTATGAGTATTTAGAAGAGCTTATACACCTTTTGAGGCTTATTCCCTCGCATATTCCACTTTTAAGAACAACCACAGATACGCCCCACAAGCAACTTATAGCACCAAAGTGGCATATGAGTAAAGGGGAATTTTTAAGAATGCTTGATGAGCAGATGCAAAACCGTGATGCTTTTCAAGGAGATTTTTTCACTTTGAAAACACCTGTTGAAGAACTTGATGATATCGTTACATGTAAAGATGGAAGTCTTAGTTTTTGGGATAAAAAATACAAAGACTACTATCATCCAAAAGCAGGAGCGATTTTCCAAGCACAAAAGCTTTTTATAGAGTGTTCCAAGCTTGCTAATAAGCTTACATGTAAAGATGTAAACCTTCTTGATATCGGTTTTGGGATGGGATATAACTCTTTGGAAGCTTTGAAAATAGAACATCAAAACTTTTTACACATAGACGCCATAGATATAAACCTGCAAATCGTAAGAAAGAGTGCTAAAGTACTTCAAAATGAGATTTTGCAAGCACTTTATGAAAAGAGACTTTATCAAACTCAAAAGGCTCAAATATCTTTACATATACAAGATGCAAGATACGCTATTACTAAGTTAAAAGATGAATTTTATGATGTGATTTTTATCGACCCTTTTTTATATACGCAAAATGTCACACTTATCACAAGAGATTTTTTTATCCAACTTGTAAAAAAACTCAAAAAAGATGGAGTGATAGTGTGTTCAACATATATACAAGCCGTGAGAGTTGGGCTTGGTGAAGCAGGATGCACAAGCGAAGTTGTAAAAATCGAACAAAGCGATATAAGAGGTATCGTCGCTTTTAAAGGAAAACAGAGCCTTGAGGGAGTTTCTTATAAAGACCCTTATCTGATTTATAGAGATAAAGTGATAATTACAAACAAAGAAGCGCAGATGCTATCTGAGTAAAGTTTCTGTATTTTGAATGTTTTTTTCAATCTCTTCTGTTAATTTATAAAATCTTTTTGTTTGCACTAAAGAGCGCTCTAACATCACAGCAACGATATCCGAGATAGTGTTTTGTATATCGGTGATACTCTCAAAAGATGGGTGTGTTTTAAGGTTTAAAAGTAAAATTTTTAATTGCTCATTCATCGGTTTTATATAAACAGAAAAAGCAGATTTTTTTTCCATCCACTCTGTTGTTTGCGCAATTAGTCTTTCGATTTTCTGTTTTTCTCTCTCTTTTAGGCTGAGATATCCAAACTGTTTAGAGAGTTCTTTAATCGTTACGATAGAGTGAATCTCATCTATGTTATGCATATATTGGTCTTGCATCAAGTTATACTCTATTTGGAGATTTTGTAAGGAAGAAGAGATCTCTTCTATTTTATTTTCAAGTGGAGCTGTCGGTAAGGTAGTTTTTTGTGGTTGTGCTTGGTATACAAAAAAGAGATAAAAAGCACTTAGTAAAAGAATTAAATTTAAAAAAAGACTAAGATACAAAGGCATTTTAGAAGCTTGTTTTTGCATAATATTTACCTGAAAAAAGTGTTGTAAAAAAAGGAATGATAAAAAAAAAGAGTTACGATTTAATTACAAATTGTGGTTTCAAATAAAGTCTATAAAAACAGGGGTTTGAGTTGGTTTGTAAGCTGTGGTAATCTTTACATGTAAGATTACCACTTTGTCTTAAATGAAGAAAATTTCTAATAAAAATAGAGCATTCCACACACTGCACCACACGCTAACCAACCAAGTGCAAAGAGGTGTTTTTGATTTGCACTAAGACCAACAAAAGCAGCCCCTAACATCCAAAGAATAGCATTTTGCATTTTTTCTCCTCATAATGAATTTTGTATCATAAAAAATAGGTGTAAATTTTATGTAAATCAAACAGCTAGTTTGAGATGATTTTGTCGAAACATAGCTCTTATCTTATCCATACCGCTGTAAAACTCTTTCATCATACATAAAGCCAGATAGTTTCCAAACTCCGTATTTGTGATGATATTCTCTTTTATGTTGATAGCATGAGCTCTTTTTAAGAGATAGAGTTCTTGAGCAAGAGTTTTTTGTATGTATGTTTCAAAAGTTGCATTAAATTTATCTATGTCTAATTTTCCATTAAAAAGCCATGTAAGAAAATGATACTTTATCTGCTCTCTTCTTGCAAAATGGCTTCCTGCTATGATAGCATGAGGTCTTTGAGAGATAAGACTTGCGTATTGGTCTAGCTCAAATGCATTGATATAAAGATTACCTCCTAAGAAACTAAAAGCACCACTTCCAATGCCTATGTATTCGTTATGACTTCCTACATACTCATCATTTAGAGCTGTTCGTTTTTTAGAAAATGACCAAGCATTGTTTTTATCAAAAGATTTTAATTCTTGATTGATAAGTTTATAAAATTCATACTCTTTTGTGTTTGATTGTTCCCCAAAAGCGTTATTCATAGAAGTTCTTGTTAACTCAGAGTTCATAAGTGGATAGGTAGTGATTTGAGAAACTCCTAGAGTTTGAGCGATTTTAAGGTCTTTGACAAGCAACTCTTCGCTTTGATTTGGAAAGTTAAATATAAGGTCTATGTTTGTGTTTGGAATCAAATCTACCATAGCTTTTATCTTCTCTTCGATAACTTCTCCTGAGCCAAATTTCTCAAAACGAGCCACTTTTTTTAAGATTTCATCATCAAAACTTTGCACTCCTATGGAGAGCCTATCTATGAGATTGCTAAATTGTTTAAGCGAAGAGGGTGCTATGTGATTTGGGTCACTCTCACATGAAACTTCTTTGATATCAAACAACTCTTTTGCTAAAGAGATAGTGTGGATAAGCTCTTTTTCATTGATAAGAGTTGTTCCTCCACCTATATAAAGAGAATCAAAGTGAAAACCTTCATTATAAACTTTACGAAGTTCTTGCCTTAAGTATTTAAAATAACTCTTTGCTCTTTCTTCATCGTATTTGTATTTGTGAAACGAGCAAAAAGGACAAAAAGTATGGCAAAAAGGGATATGCATATATAAAAGATAGTTTTTCTTTTTGTCAAAATCTCTTACAACTTCCTCTTGATAATCTTTTACATGTAAATAGCTATTCATAGAGTTTTTTATAATTTTTTTAACACTAAATATAGTTGCATTTTTTACAATTTCTTCAAACATCATAATCTCCTCATTTCTTCTTCATGATGAAAATATAATAAACATATGTAAATTTAGCGTAACTAAGAGATTTTTTTGGGGCATTATAGAATTTACATAAAATTTACTTATAACTCCTAAGATTTCATAATTCAAATTTTTAGAAAGGATAGTAGATGTCTAAAGAAGTTAATAGAAGGGACTTTTTAAAGCTCTCTTCGGGTACAGCAGCTTTGGTTGGTCTCTCAAGCATCCCTGGAACTTTAGGTGCGATAAGTTCTGAACAAAAGAGATTCAATGGAAGTGCGAAGTTTGTACCTAGTGTCTGTGAGATGTGTACGAGTTCTTGTACGATTGAAGCTCGTGTTGAGAACGGTAAGGGTGTTTTCATCAGAGGTAATCCAAATGACAAGAGTCGAGGAGGAAGAGTATGCGCTAGAGGAGGTTCAGGTTTTAACCAACTGTATGACCCAATGCGTCTCATCAATCCTATCATGAGAGTTGGAGAGAGAGGTGAGGGAAAGTGGAAAGAGGTCAGTTGGGACGAAGCTTACACTTTTATTGCTAAAAAACTTGAAGAAATAAAAGAAAAATATGGAGCACATACTGTTGCTTGGACTGCTAGAAGTGGTTGGACAAAAGTTTGGTTTCACCATCTAGCGCAAGCATATGGTTCTCCTAATATCTTTGGTCATGAAGCAACCTGTCCACTTGCTTATGGAATGTCTGGAAAAGACATTTATGGAAGTAGTATAGGAAGAGATTTTGCGAAGGCAAAATACATCATCAACATGGGACATAATGTTTTTGAAGGTGTTGTTATCTCTTATGCAAGACAATACATGAGTGCTTTACAAAATGGAGCAAAAGTAGTCACACTTGACCCAAGACTCTCTATGATGGCAGCAAAATCAAGTGAATGGCATAAAATTAAACCAGGTCATGATTTGCCATTTGTTTTAGCATTTATGAATGTCTTAATTACAGATGAGCTTTATGATAAAGAGTTTGTTGCGAAAAATTGTGAAGGGTTTGAGGAGTTAAAGAACTCTGTAAAAGAGTATACTCCAGAAGCGATGGCAAAAGAGTGTGATATAGACGCAGGAACGATTAGGAGACTTGCTCATGAGTTTGCTGCGGCTGCACCAAAGGCTATCTTTGATTATGGTCATAGAGTTACACTCTCAGCTCAAGAAATGGAACTTAGACGTGCTATGATGATGATTAATGCACTTGTTGGAGCAGTTGAGAAAGAGGGTGGATATTATCTTCCTAAGAACTCAAAATTTTATAACGCTTTGCTAGGTGAAGATGATCCAAAAGCACCATCACTCAAAAAACCAAAAACACCTGCTTATCCAAAAGTAGAAGTTCCAAGAATTGATAGAATTGGAGAAGAAGATTGTGAGTATTTTCTAGCAAGTAAAGGGCAAGGTATCACTACTTTAGTACCAAAAGCAGCGTTAAATGAACTTCCAGGTGTTCCATATAAGATACATGGTTGGTTTATAGTGCGAAATAATCCTGTTATGAACTATGCAAATCTTGAGACCGTTTTAGAGGCTATCAAAGCTATGGATTTAGTTGTAGCAGTTGATTATCAAGTATCTGATACCGCTTGGTATGCAGATATCGTTTTACCAGATACAACTTACCTTGAGAGAGACCAAGAGATAACTGCTGGTGGAGGAAAAAATCCAAGCTTTAGTATCGGTCGTCAAAAAGTTGTTGAACCGATAGGAAATTCAAAACCAACTTGGCTTATAGCAAAAGAGTTGGCTGAAAAGATGGGACTTGGCGAGTACTTCCCGTGGGCAGATGTAGAAGATTATCGTTTGCAACAAGTTGGAGATGATATCGACTTATTAGCTGAGCTTAAACTCAAAGGATTGAAGAGTTTTGGTGTACCTTTGATGTTGCAAGATAAAAAGAGTGTTGCAAAGTTTGTTAAAAAATTCCCAGGGGCTGCGGCTAAAGTAAATGAAGAGGGTTTGATAGATTTTCCTAAAAAAATCCAACTTTTTAGTCATAAACTTGAAAAAGTATCTGGTACAGGTGGTTTGAGCTATAACCCATATAAGTATAAAGAAGTAGATGAGCTTTTCTTTATCAATGGTAAATCAGCCGTAAGAACAAATGGTGCTGGAGCAAATAACGTATGGCTAAACAACCTTCTTAGTGAAGCAGCAGCTTGGATTCACCCAAATACTGCTAAAAAATTTGGCATAAAAGATGGTGATGAAATCGAGGTTTACAACAAATACGCAACACAAAGAGGTCATGCGATGCTCACTGAGGGGATAAGAGAAGATACAGTGTTTGCATACTTTGGTTTTGGGCATGTAAGTAAAAAATTACGCTTTAGCGGTAAAGGGATTCATAGTAATTCACTCTATCCATCGTTTACTGGAAAAAACAGTGGTATGGATTTACACGTTGTTGGCGTTAAAATTAGAAAAGTTTAAGGAAGGGATTAGTCATGGCAAAAAAATATGGAATGATTCATGATGAGAATCTATGTATTGGATGTCAAGCATGTAGTATAGCATGTAGATCGGAAAATGACATCCCTGAGAGTGTTTATCGCTTACAAGTGAGGGTTTTAGGACCTAAAAAATTACCTGATGGAAATATGATTTTTGAATTTCATCGCCAATCATGTGTTCACTGTGAAAATACACCTTGTGTCACAGTCTGTCCAACAGGAGCATCTTTTGTAGATGAAAATGGTATCTCTCTTGTCAATACAGATATCTGCGTAGGTTGTTTATACTGTAATGCAGCATGTCCTTATGATGCGAGATTTGTCAATCCTATTACACATGCACCAGATAAGTGTACTTTTTGTAAAGAGTCACGTCTTGGAAGAGGCGAAGAGCCAGCTTGTGTAAGTGTATGTCCTACTGAGGCGATTGTTTTTGGAGATATAAACGATCCTACGAGCAAGATAAGTAAAGTCCTCTCTCAAAGACCAACTTATCATCAAAGAGCTGATCTTGGCACAGAGCCAAAAATGTTTATTGTACCTAATAAGAAGGGAGGAATACAGTCATGAATCCAATATGGGGATCGATGGAACAATACAATCCAATCGTTTGGCCTTGGCCAATAGCAGTTTATCTATTTTTAGCAGGTCTTAGTGCTGGTTCAATTATGGTTGCCCTTTTAGTAAAATGGAACAGACATGAAGGAGAACACAACACTATCTGGGATGCGATGGTTAAAGCGGGTGCTATTTTAGCTCCTGTTACTATCATCGTGGGCTTATTGCTACTTATTTTTGATTTGAAAAAGCCTTTTGATTTTTACTGGTTACTGATAAGCTATAACTTTACTTCAGTTATGACTTTAGGTGTTTTAGCACTGTTTGTTTATACACCAATAGTGCTTATATTTATGTTGCTTATCTTTGAAGATACGATTAGAAAAGTGAAACTTTTCTCTATGCTAATACCAGTGATTGAGTTTATCAAAGGTTTCCATAGCTATGCAAAGATTATCGAGTATTCACTCTTTGGTATAGCTATCGTTGTTGGAGCATATACTGGTTTCTTGCTCTCAGCAATCCAAGCAAATCCTATGTGGAATACACCAGTTCTTCCTCTACTTTTCCTCACTTCTGGGGTTTCAGCAGGAATTGCGGCAAATATTTTGGTAGGATTGATGTTCTTTAAAAGTAGTATCAACAAAGAGAGTATAAAATACCTTTTAGTAATGGATCTAAGAGTTATCATGACAGAACTTCCGCTTATCCTTGTTCTTTTTGTAGGGATGATGTATACAGGAGGTGACTCTTTGGTTGCAGCAAAACAAGCGCTTAGTACAGGATACTGGGCTAAAGTTTTCTGGTTTGGAGTGATTGGGGTTGGTTTAGTGTTACCACTTATCATAGCTTTCACAGCGCTGAGAAACCATGCATACAAAGTAGGATATATTATGATAAACTCTTTTGTTGTTCTTTGTGGTGTAATGATGTTAAGATTTTACATAGTTTACGCAGGACAACTTTTTACAGGAGTTTAAAAACAAGGAGGGGTTAGCCCCTCCTTTTAAAATGGAGATTTTTTGAAGATACTACTTTTAGAAGATGATTATAATTACAACGAAAGTATCAAAGAGTATCTTGAGATGCTTGATTTTGAAGTTGATTCCTTTTTTAACGGTGAAGATGCCCTAGATGCTATAATGCAAAATTGCTATTATCTTTTGCTTTTAGATATAAAAGTACCAAAACTAAGCGGACACGAGCTTATAAAATACATCAGAGAAGCAAACATAAAAACCCCTATCATCATACTAACTTCCCTAGTGGATATCAACAATATAGAGATAGGATATGAACTTGGTTGTGATGATTACTTGAAAAAACCCTTTGAGCTTAAAGAGTTAGAACTTCGCATCAAGGCACTTATCCAAAAGCACTATGGAACAGATAAAGAGACAAAAATAAAACTTGCTTGTGGTTTAGAATTTGATTTTAAAGAGGGTTGCTTATATAAAGAAAAAGAGATTATCGCACTTACACAAAAAGAACAAGAGTTAGTTCGGTTTCTTATAAATCGTAAAAATGCTTTCTGTGAGATAGAGATTATTAGAGAAAATGTTTGGGAAGGTAAAGAGATAAGTTATGCAGATATTAGGATGTATATACGAAAAATTAGACTCAAAGTAGGAGCTGATTTTATAAAATCTTCCAGAGGTTTAGGATATAAGATAGATGTACCAATCTCGTGATGAGGGGAAAGCCTCTTTTTTCTATACTATTTTGATAATGTTTTTGTTTATGATACCAAACTACTTTGCTATCAAAGCAACTATCGATAAAGAACTTTTTATCAACAAACTTTCACTTATGGAATGGAGTAATGAGATAGAAAAAAGTATCTACTCTAACGAGGAAGAACTTCCAAGAAGTGTTAAGTTTAAGTTTGGGCTATATGACCAAAATCATAATCTTATCGTTTCACATCTTGATGAAGAACCTATAAATTTTAATTTTGAAACTTTCACAAAATATCCTTACATGTACTATCAAAAAAATATTGATGCAAATATCCATAATGTCGCTTATATAGTATGTGCTGTGCGAGTAAACTACTCAAGTATTTTTATGATGGCTACGCTTCTTTGTTTGATCATCTTAGTTATTATCTACTCTTTTAGCCGTATAATGATACGAAATACAACGATTCCTTATAAAATGATGCAAAAATATATGGATGATTTTTTTAATGATGCGATGCATGAACTTAAAACGCCCCTTGGTGTTATAAATGTAAATATAGAATTACTCAAAAAACTCTCTCAAGAATCAAAGCATCTCAAAAGGATACAAGCAGCAACAAAACAGATGCAAATGACGTATGAAGATATCGAATACTATATAAAACACAAAAATATAAAATACTCAAAAGAGAAGATAAATATCTCAGAATTTCTCAAAAGCAGAATTGCTTTTTTTGAAGATATAGCCCTTAGTAAGTCTATTAGCATATATCAAGATATACAAGAAGATTTAGAAGTTTTTCTCAATAAAACAGAACTCCAAAGACTCATCGATAATACACTTTCAAATGCTATCAAATACTCCAATTTTCAAGGAGAAGTTGTAGTAAAACTCTCTAAAGAGGGAGATAAGTGTTTCTTAAAAGTACAAGACCATGGAGTAGGCATAAAAGATGTTAAAAGCGTTTTTGATAGATTTAAAAGAGAAGATACTGCGCAGGGCGGTTTTGGATTAGGGCTAAATATCGTTAAGAATATTTGTATCAAAAACAACATTCATATCCAAATAGGTTCACATGAAAATGAAGGAACCGTGTTTGTTTATGACATAGCATTGTATAGAGTAAAATTTTTAGATAAGGCAGAAAATGAGATTGAGTAAAGGGTTGATGTTTCTTTTTGGATTTGCACTTATAAGCATCTCTATCTTAGGATATTTTTTTAACGATTATTTAAACTATAAACAAGAGAGTATAGTCCAAAAACATTTAGATATGCAGTTAAAAGAGCTTTTTGAAAAGCTCAAAGAGAGACAGAGCCTAGTCTCAACAGCAGCAATGCTTTTGGCAAATAATCAAGAGGTCAAAGAGTGTTTAAAAAGAAACGATAAAGCAAAATGCGAAGAGTATTTAAAACAAATCCAAGATAAGTTTGATACGATAAGCTTTTCTCAAAATATAAAAATCCATATACATACAAAAGATTTTCGTAGTTTTTTTAGAGTGTGGGATTTAGTTCATAGCAAAAACGATAGTTTAGTCTCTTTTAGAGAGTCTTTGCAAAAAGTGAAACAAGAGAAAAAGCCTATTTGGGGTGTTGAGGTAGGAAGGTATTCCTTGCTTATAAGAGGGATTGCTCCGATTTTTGAAGCCGATGAGTATCTAGGTTCGATAGAAGTTATCTCAGATTTTGAAAGCATGACAGAGTATTTTAAACAAAAGGATATAGATTTTTTTGTTTTGATGGATAAAAAGTATGAAAAAATCGCCTCGATGGTAGAGTATCCTACTCGAAAAAGATTTAACCATTTTGTGATAGTAAATAGTGTGAATAGTGGATTAGACTCTCTAAGAAGTTTAGAACTTCAAGAAACTTCTTTTGTACAGACAAATGGATTTTATCTCGTGTATACTCCTATTTATGATCTTTCAAATAGTAAAGTAGGTTTTTATCTTCTGAAAATTCCTGTTTCAAAGTTATTTTAGTCGTAAACATGGGTCATATCGAAATCATACTGTGGCTCTAGTATAGGAACTGAATCGAGTGATTTTTCATCTACTTGAGCTCCTTTGAAATCATAGTTATCGTATTTGTAAAACTTCTGTTCTCTTGCAAACTTTTTTTCGTCTTCTAAAGCTTTTTCAATATTTTTTTCAGTTCTTGTTTTTTGTTGCAAATCCTCAGCAAATGTCAAACTAAAGAAAAAGCATAAAAGTAAAATCACTACTCTCATCTACAACTCCTCTTTAAGTGATGAAATAATTGTATCAAAAATAGATTTTTTTCATCATGACTTAGGTCAGATAATTCTTTACATGTAAAGGTTAGAAGAAAAATGAAGAAATGGTATAATAAGCAAAAAATTTTAAAGGATGATTATGGCAGCATATGTATTTGGACATACAAATCCAGATAGCGATTCGATTATAGGAGCGATTTCTCTGGCATATCTTAAAAACCAACTAGGACAAGAGTGTATCCCTGCTCGTCAAGGCGAGATTAGCCCTGAGACAAAATTTATACTAGAAAAATTTGGTGGAGAACTTCCACTTTTAAAAACAGAATACGCAGGAGAAGATGTTTATATAGTAGACCATTCAGATCTTGCTCAAAGCCCAAAAGATGTTTTAGAAGCAAATATCTTAGGTATCGTAGACCATCACAAACTAGGAGATATTACAACCTCTGCTCCTCTTGAGTGTTGGATACGCCCTGTTGGCTGTTCAAACACAGTTATCAAAGAGATGTATGATTATCATGGAATTGTGATTCCAAAAAATATAGCAGGTATGATGCTTTGCGCGATACTGAGCGACACAGTCATCTTCAAATCCCCTACATGTACAAAAATTGATACAAAAGCGTGTAAAGAGTTAGCGAGTATAGCAGGGATAGAAGACTATAAAGCACTAGGTATGGAGATGTTTAAAGTAAAATCTGCTGTTGAGGGCGCAAGTGCTAGAGAATTAGTAATGAGAGATTATAAAGATTTTGATATGAGTGGCAACAAAGTAGGTGTTGGTCAGCTTGAAGTAGTAGATTTGAGTGTTTTTGATAACAAAAAAGAGATGCTTTTTGAAGATTTAAAAGCACTAAAAGCTGAGGGTGCTAGACACACAGTAATGCTACTTTTAACAGATATTATCGAAGAGGGTTCACAGCTTTTAGTAGTGAGCGATGATGAGAGTATCATAGAAAAAGCTTTTGAAACAAAACTACAAAACCATGAAGCTTGGTTGCCGAAAGTTTTAAGTAGAAAAAAACAAGTGATTCCATTTTTAGAAAAAGCGTTTAAGTAAGAGACATTAGGACAAAGCCCTGTCTTGATTAAAAGAGAGATAAACATATGAAGAAAAAGTACCTTGTAGATGATGTGGATATAGTAAAAAAGGTTTTAGATGAGAATTTTGGTGTTCCTGATTTTTATCCGCATAAAAGAAAAGATACTTATGTGTATAAGACAGAGGATGCTATCTATGCTTTAGAGATATATGCAAAGAATTTACAAGGGCTTTTTCTTCTTTTTTTGATAAGCGATAAAGAGGTGACACCTATCGAGGAACTTGCTTTTTTAAAAGAGGTAAGCGATGATGTAAGATATGAAAAAAAGTATCTTAAAGACTTTGGCAATCCTTTGAATTATGAGTTTGATGTTGCAGAAGTTTTTCAAAAATGTGATAGTGTTGGGTTAAAGCGTTTAGATTTGCATTTTACTAAAGGGATGAGTAGTATAAGTGTTTTTAGGGTTTTGTTGTACAGGCTCAATCAGCTTTTGAAGCTAAAAAGCGAGTATGATGAGTCTTTAGCGAGAGATATCGCAAATTTATATG
Source organism: Sulfurospirillum sp. UBA12182 (assembly GCA_002742765.1). Lineage (GTDB taxonomy): Bacteria > Campylobacterota > Campylobacteria > Campylobacterales > Sulfurospirillaceae > UBA6810. The sequence continues at coordinate 19,518 of DLUF01000033.1, forward strand.
AGATTTCGATAAAGATTTTTAACAAAAAAGCCGTAAAAACTCTTCTAAAAAATCTAAAAAATATGCAAAAAAAAGAGGAGTATTTTTTAGATTTTGATGCTTTCATCCGAGATGAAACAGGTTTTTATAGAGGCAAAAAAGCAGATGAGGTTATCTACTATTTTGTTAGAAAAAGTATCTACCAAAACATCCAAAAAGCCAATAATGCTACAAAAAAACCTACCCAAGAGCACTATATCCAAAAGATAGAAAATCTTTTGCATTACTTTCATATGATGTTCAAAGAAGAAGAGATAGAAGTGATTAGATTACAAATAGAAACTTTTGAAATAAAGGAATAAGGTATTTTAATCTAATATTAAATTATAAAATCGTATTATTACTTCCTAAAATTTTATATAAAGGAGTAGTATCTTGGGAATTTCTAATATAAAGGGCTTATTTCTTATATCTTGTACTGGAATTTTATTTTCAGGATGTGTTACAACGACACCAAATAAGGTTACAGTAGAAAAACCTACAGTGATAAATCCTCAAATCGTATACAAGAAAGAAGAACCAATCCTAAAAAGAAAAGTTGCTATAGCTAGATTTGGTAATGAGGCTCAATACGGTAAATCTGCATTATTTGGTGTTAATAATACGTACAATGCTGAAAAACAAGCTACTGATATCTTGTCTGCAAAACTTACACAAAGTGGGAAATTTATGGGCACCTCTAAAAATTGCTCCTAACTCATCTAAAATCATTATTTAGCTAAAATATTTACTATATATATCATCACAAAGGTTTAAAAATGGCAGGACTATTTGACTACGAATTTCAATTAGAAAAAATCAATAAACATCAACCACCACTACAAAAATTAAACAAGATCATTGATTGGGAGATGTTTAGAGATACAATTGAATCAGCTTTAGAAAAAGAGGATAGAAAGTCAAATGCAGGTAGAAAGCCTTACGATAAACTGCTAATGTTTAAAATCTTAATACTCCAACGATACTATAACCTTTCAGATGAACAGACTGAATTTCAAATCAAAGATAGACTATCATTTTTAGATTTTTTAGGATTGCAAATCGGTGATGATGTACCTGATGAAAAGACTATATGGCTATTTAAAGAGCAACTAAAAGAGAAAGATTTATCTAAAAAGCTATTCGAACTTTTTACTGCTAAACTTATTAATAATGGGATTGTAGCAAAAGAGGGAACAATAGTAGATGCCATTTGTAAATGTTCCTAAACAAAGAAACTCTAAAGAGGAAAATGCTGATATTAAAAAAGGTGCAGTGCCTTTGGAGTTTGGTAAAAAAGATAAAAACGGTAAACAATCAAAGCTATGCCAAAACTAGCGAATAGCGGTTGCGAAGCAAAGTTTCCTTGAAAAAGATACCGATGCAAGGTGGATGACTAAAGCAGGTGAGAGACATTTCGGATTTAAAGACCATATCAATGCTGATGAAAAAACAAAGCTCATAACCAAATACTCCGTTACAAGTGCAGCACCACATGACTCAACAGAGATTGAAAACATAGTTGATAAATCAGATAAAAGACTTCATGCTGATAGTGCATACAGAAGTAAAGAGATAGAAGAACACTTGAAAAACATTGAATGTAAAAGCTTTGTTCATGAAAAAGGCTATAGAGGAAATCCACTTACAGAAGAACAAAAAGAATCCAATAATAAAAAATCAAAAATTAGAGCAAGAGTAGAACATATCTTTGGTTTTATGACAAATTCAATGAATAATGCCTTGTTTATGAGGTCAATTGGAATGAAAAGAATCAAAGAATCTATAGGATTACTCAACTTGACCTATAATCTCTTTAGATTAGAGCAGTTAATCAGATTAGAAAAGGTAAAAATATAGAAAAAATGGATAAAAATCCATAAAAATAGTAAAAGTTGGAAGTTCTAAAAGGTATTTTTAGAGGTTCCCTTATTATATTACAGAGGATATAGAAGGTAGAAAATTCTTGAGAAATAGATTTTTCAAATATGAAAATAATCGTCCTTATCTTTTAGCAAATAGCAAAAAAGTTTTTGTTTTTGTTGAAAGCGATGGAACTATACCTTATAGTGAAGAAAATGGAAAATATTATTTTCAAGTTGAACATATAGTTGAGCTAAAGAAAATTGAGAATAAATCATAAAATTTAATTTATGTAGGATAATGAAACAAGTTTAATTATCCTACATTCTTCAAGCAAATTAATTTCTCCTTAGCAAACTTATAGTATAATCCAAACTATTCTTAAGAAGGAAAAGGTTTTGGATAACGAAAACAGACAAGAAAAAATAGTAAAAATGTTTGATGACATAGCTCCTACATATGACAAAGCAAACAGAGTTTTGAGTATGGGTGTGGATATCCAATGGAGAAAAAAAGCTTGTGATGAAACTTATGCAAGATACCAAAAACCGATAGATTTGATAGTTGATGTCGCATGTGGTACAGGCGATATGATGGGGTATTGGCAAAAGCAAGCGGAGAAACATAAAAGAAAGGTAAAAAAACTTTTAGGAGTTGACCCTTCTGTTGGTATGACTGACGTTGGCAAAAAGAAATTTCCAGATTTTGAGTTTGTTATCTCTGAAGCGACAAATCTTCCACTTTCTGATGAAAGTGCCGACATCCTTAGTATTAGTTATGGGATTAGAAATGTTATCAAGCGTCAAGAAGCTTTCAATGAGTTTGCACGTGTTTTAAAAACTGGAGGATATGTAGTTATCTTAGAGTTTACAAAAGATGACAAAAAAGGCTTTTTACACTCTATCAAAAACTTTTATCTTAACAAAGTTCTTCCGACTCTAGGGGGGATTATCTCAAAAAACAAAGAGGCTTATGAGTATCTACCAAACTCCATAGAGGGATTTTTAACCTCTGAAATGTTGCAAAATGAGCTTGATAGAGCTGGATTTAGCACAGAGTTTGCGAAAAGTTTTTCGATGGATATCTCGACACTTGTGATAGCAAGAAAAAGATAAAGGAAAAAACATAACCTTAAGTGTCAACGAACTCAACAATCAGATTAAAGCTCTTTTAGAGACAACTTTTTTACATGTAAGCGTCAAAGGGGAAGTTTCTCGCATCACATATCATAACTCTGGGCATCTTTATTTTACGCTTAAAGATGAACAAAGTTCTATCTCTTGCGTGATGTTCAAAGGCAATCTCTCCAGAGTAAAATTCCGCCTTGAAGAGGGGATGGCGATAGTACTTCATGGAAGCATCTCTGTTTATAGCCCAAGAGGGAGTTACCAGATAAATGCAACTTCTATGGAACCAGATGGAGAGGGAGCTTTAGCACTTGCTTATGAACAACTCAAAAAAAAATTAGCAGCCAAAGGTTATTTTGAACATAAAAAACCGATTCCAAAACATATATCTCATATCGCTTTAGTGACTTCAGCAACAGGTGCAGCCTTGCAAGATATGCTTCGAGTCGCTTCCAAGAGATGGCCACTTTTAAAAATCACACTTCTTGATACTTTAGTGCAAGGAGAGAGTGCTAAGGCTGATATCGCAAAAAATATAGCACAAGCCGATAGTTTGGGTGTTGATGTGATTATCATCGGTCGAGGTGGTGGAAGTATAGAGGATTTATGGGCTTTCAATGAAGAGTGTGTAGCCGATGCGATTTATACATGTAAAACTCCTCTTATCAGTGCGATTGGGCATGAGATAGATTATGTTATCAGTGATTTTGTAGCAGATTTAAGAGCGCCAACGCCAAGTGCGGCGATGGAGATGATACTTCCTGATATGCATGAAGTTTTGATGCGTCTTGATGAGCAAAGAGAGCTTATGGATAGTTATATTCAAAGAGTTTTTTATCATAAACTCCAAAAGCTTCAGCATCTCAAAGAGAGGCTCAAAGCTCACTCTTTTGAAGCAAAGATTGATATTTATAAAAAACAGATTGAACTTTATCGTTCAAGATTTGCTCAAAAGCTAGAGTATCTTGTAACTTCAAAAACAAGTACCCAAGAAAAACTTCTTATTGAACTTCATTTCTTAGGGAAAAAATTTTTCTCAAAAAAAGAGACGCAATTACAAAATCTTCAAATGCTTCTTTCTCAAAATAACCCAGAAAAAGCTTTACATGTAAACTATGCTCAAGTGCTCAAAGATGGTAAAAAAACGAGCCTAAAAGAGCTAGAAATAGCAGATACTTTTGAGCTACAAAGTCCAAATACTAGTATAAAAGCAAAGGTGTTAGAGAAAAAATCTCTCTAACACTTTTGTTATCTTAATCCTGATTTGAGATTGAAAAGATTTAAGACATTTGTTCCTTTTAACTCTTGTAAAAAAAGTTCCATTTCACTAGGCTTTTCCCAGATAGGATTTGTTACGTTTGCCATTTTTTCAAGCTCTATTTGTGCTTGATATATTGAGCCAACTTCATCAATCAAACCATTTTTCATAGCTTTATGTGCTATAAATACCCTTGCATCTGCGAAATTTTTTGCATCTTCTATCTTTAAGCCTCTAGCACTAGCAACATCACTAACAAAAAGCATATAAGCATTTTGTATCAGTTCATTGAGGGCAGCTTTTTCTTGTTCATTCCAAGCTCTTGTAAAAGTACCCATCTGTTTATACGCACCAGCTGTAATGACTTGTTCACTTATACCTAGTTTTTTCGCCAAACCTTCTATGTTTGGGGCTTGAAAAAGTACGCCGATAGAGCCTATAAAAGCTCCTGGGTTGGCGATGATTTTACGAGTCCAGATAGAAGCATAGTAACTCCCACTTGTCATACTCCCACTTGCATAAGCGATAACAGGCTTGACTTCATTTAACCTTTTTATAGCCATAGAAAGCTCTATGGAAGGTGCAAGCGCTCCACCAGGTGAGTCTACTTGAAGTAAAACTCCTTTGATATGAGGATTTTGATGAGCTTCTTCTATCTGTACTAAAAGTTTGTCTATATTTTCGATTTGCGTATCTAGCTTTATCGTTGTTAAATTTGCTTGTTGCAATGCTTCTTTTCCAAAGGGATTAAAAAGTAAAAAGAGTAAAAGCAAAAAGAGCATCGCTTTAAAATGGTTGTTAATATATGTGATAATACGTCCTATAAACCTAAAAAATATCATATCTTTTCTCCTGCTATATAGATTTGTTCTGGGGTCTTTACATGTAAGATGAGTTGCAAGGCGACATCTTCACTCGTTGCAACTTTATCAGGGAGTGTACACAGAAGAAAATCTGCATTTTTTCCCTCACTTAAAACACCACACTCTAGTTTCAGAGCTTTTGCGGCATTTTTTGTGACTCCTTGTAAGGCTAATTTAGCAAGGCTTTGTAAAGACTCTTTTGGATGAGTAAACAAAAAGGCTCGTATCTCATCCCAAAGATTTAAAGAGATGTTTGAGCTAAGACCATCTGTGGCAAGTGTAAAAATCTCTTTGTTTGGTAGGTTCTTTAACTCCAATTTTCCAACACCTAAAAGTCTGTTAGAAACAGGGCAGTGTGTTATATGCCCACCCATGTTAGAAATCGCTTTTAACTCTTCATCTTTGGCTTGGACACAGTGTGTAAAAAGAACATGAGTATTTGCAAAAAGTTCGATATACTCCATTGCATTACTAAGAGGTCTTGCATTTGGTGCAAAGTTTGAAAAAAAGTTATAAAAATCACCTTTGGCACTATCAAGCCATTCTCTCTCCGCAACACTCTCCATAAAGTGTGTGGAAACGACATAGTTCTCTTTTCTTGCTATATCAAGAGCATTTTTTGCCAAGATTGGATGGGTCGAATAAGGAGAATGGATAGAAACAGCTGCAAAAAAACGCTCATCTTCGAGTTCTTGCGCATGTCGGAGTTTAGACTTGAAATCTTCAAACAAGATATCAACACTATCAGGGCGACTTCCTAAAATCTCACAAAAGAAAACAACTCTTTGAGGAGTTTTTTTGCAAGCTTGGAGATCTTTACCAAAACTACTGATAGCCCCCAAAGAGGTTGTACCAGTTTGAAGCATCGCTTGGAGTGTATCTAGGATGAGTGCATCGTTACATTTTTCTAGTAAATCATCTCGCAAACCGATAACCGAATTAAGCCAAGAGATGAAATCTCCATAATGAAGAGTTGTTGTATTTGCTGAAAACTCCAAATGCACATGAGGGTTGATAAGACCAGGGAGAAGAACAGAGTTTTTTGGAGAGTCTATACGCTTGGCATTTGGGTACTTTTCAAGAAGCGTTTGTTTTTCGCCAATTTCAAGAATTTCCTTCTCAAAAACAAGCGCTCCATCTTTTATAATCTCAAAATTATCGTTACATGTAAGAATAAAATCTGCGGTTATTAAGTTCAAAGCAAAGCCTTTGTTTTTCGCAAATTATACTAAATTTATGCTAAGTGTTGCTATAATGAGAAAAATTTTAGAAAAGGAAGTTTATGAAGATTGTCGTAATTCAAGGACCAAACTTAAATATGCTAGGACACAGAGAACAAAATATCTATGGACCTATGAAACTTGAAGAGATACATGCGCAAATGGAAGCAGTTGCGAAACAAAACAATATAGAAGTAGAATTTTTCCAATCAAATTTAGAGGGTGAAATCGTAGATAGAATCCAAGAGTGCTTAGGTGATGCTGATGGGATTATCATCAATCCAGCAGCATACACACATACTTCAATCGCAATTAGAGATGCGATAAGTGCAGTTGCTATGCCAGTTGTTGAAGTGCATATCAGTAACATTTACAGACGAGAAGAGTTTAGACAAAAAAGTCTTACTGCTGCTGTTTGTACAGGTCAAATCATGGGATTTGGTCCGTTTGGTTACCACTTAGCTATGATCTCTATGATGCAAATTTTAGGCGAAATTCAAGCTGCTAAACAAGCTCAAGAAGCAGCAAAACAAGCGTAAATGAATTATATATTAAAAAATGAGAATGCCATCTTTTACGAGTGTGGCTTCTCATGTGATAATGTTATCTTTGTAAAGCTAGGAAGTGAAGCTTTTTTTATAACAGATTCAAGATATGTAAGCGAAGCAAAAGAGTATGTTAAAAATGCACAAGTCATAGGTGGGGATAGAAGAGATCTCTTTGAGACACTAAGAGAGTATCTTCAAAAAGTAAAAGAGATTACATATGACCCAAACGAGTGGAGTGTAAGTGAATTTGAAAAGCTCTCTTTAGCTGATGTAGCGTTTATCAAAGAGGCGAATTTTTCCCAACAAAAACGAATCATCAAGACAAAAGAAGAGATTGAAATCCTTTCAAAAGCATCTAGTTTAGGTAAGGAAGCTTTTGATAATTTTGCAAAATATTTGTTGGAAAAAGGTTTACATGTAAGCGAAGAGAGATTGCATTTTGAAGCAGAAAATATCTTTAAAAATTATGGAGAGTTAGGACTTAGTTTTTCTCCTATTGTGGCACTTGGCAAAAATGCAGCTAAACCACATGCTTTACCGACAAAAGATATCTTGCAACAAGGTGAACTTATCTTAGTAGATGCTGGTATAAAATACCAAAGATACTGTTCAGATAGAACAAGGGTTTGTGAGTTTTCAAAGAAGTTAAATTTTGAAAAGTCTCAAGTGTTTAGTGATGCAAAAAAACAAAAAATCTATGATACGGTTTTAAAAGCCCAAGAAGCTGGAATAAAAAAGGCTAAAGCAGGTGTAAGAGCTTGTGAAGTAGATTTTGCTTGTAGAGATGTGATAGATAAAGCAGGTTTTGGAGCGTTTTTTATCCACTCAACAGGACATGGAGTTGGGCTTGATATCCATGAGTTGCCAGTTATAGGGACAAGAAGTGAGACTATCTTAGAAGAGGGAATGGTTTTTACGATTGAACCTGGTATCTATCTTGATGGCGAGTTTGGAGTTCGTATCGAAGATACTGTTGTAGTTACTGCAACTGGCGTAGAGCTTCTAGGGCAGTGATGGAACTTTTTTTTGAACCTTTTTTCCCTTTTACATGTAAAGAAAAAAAAGGCTTTAAGCACTCTTGTATCATAGGTCTTGGTGGCAATATTGGCAATGTTAGAAAAAGGTTTTTAAGAGTTTTTAGAGGTATAAAAGCTGATAGAAGGTTTCATGTTGTGCAAACATCGGCGATTTTAAAAAATCCTCCTTTTGGTTTTGAAGAACAAGAGGATTTTTATAACGCAGTGATGCGGGTGCAAACTTCTCTTTCTCCTAGAGATTTGTTGAAGTTTCTTTTACATACAGAAAAACGCTTCAAGAGAGAAAGAAGTTTTAAAAATGCACCAAGAACACTTGATTTGGATATAATATTTTTTGATGATATAAAATATCAGCATAAAAGGTTAAAAATCCCTCATCCATACTGGAAAGAGAGAGAGTCAGTAGTGATACCGCTCATGTTTATAAAGAATTTACGATAAGGAAAAAATAGGTGAAGTTTCTTACTTTTAGTGCCCAAACGCCAGCAGCAGCATTAAAGCAAGCACAACTTGAGTGTGGTGAAGATGCTCTTGTGGTAAGTACAAAGCAAGTAAAGAAAAAAGGGATTAATACACCTGCCTTGTATGAAGTTGTTGTTGCAATTGAAGACCATAAACAGCCTAAAAAGGTGAGTTTACCAAGACAGAGTGTAAAGAGTAAAGAGGATGTCCTTGTAAATATCTCTGAAGCTGCCAAACAGATATCAAACATAGCCAAAGTCACGGATACTTCATCATTAAATGGCTATAAGAAGGCTAATATCTCTATCGAAGAAAAAGCTCCTAATGGAAAAGATGATTTGGTAGATATCAAACAAGAGATTACCAAGCTTGCTGATAAAATTAAACTCATTCAAGAGATGTTTTGGGAAGAAAAAGCTCCCCAAAGAAATAACTTAGCAATTCCACCAGAGTTTTCTCAGAT
>DLUF01000056.1 GCA_002742765.1 Sulfurospirillum sp. UBA12182
TTCACTTCCAGAATTTTGACCTAGGGCTGTAGCTTGCGTATCTGGATTATCGAGTTCACTTCCAGAATTTTGACCTAGGGCTGTAGCTTGCGTATCTGGATTATCGAGTAATTGTTCTATATCAGTAACTGTTGGTGCAACTTCAAAAGAGTTGATATACTCTTCATTCATCACATGGATTTCTTCTCCCTCTATAATAATCTCTTTTCCACTATTTAAAGTTATAGTTACTTGGCTTGAAGCCATAGCCTCAACTGTCTCATTTTCATAAACTATATCACCTTTTGAGAGGATTCTAACGACTCCAGCTTCATTCACTACTTTTACTGTTCCTATAAGTTCTTTTACTGTTCCTATAACTTGTGCCATTTTTTATCCTTGTGTGTCTATGATAGAGATTGAATCTTCAATAAGAAGTGTAAAAACTTCGTCGCCACTGCCATTTTTAGAATAGAGTTCAAAGGTATGCCCATCTTCAAAAACAAAACCATCATGTTTTTGCCATTCGTTTTGATTGAGTTCTACACTATGAGTTTCATTTGAGAAAATTTTAGTTTCTATTGCTGGGAAATCAAATAAATCTCGTATATCTACTTTTATATCATCATTAATAGTTGTAACTTCTTCTTGTAGAGATGAAAAATCCATATAATTTGTTTCACTGAGGAAAGATTGATCTAAAACAAGAGAGGTGAAATATAAAGATAAAGTATCAGAAGAGATTTCACTGCTGTTTAAAAAACTTTCTTGGCTTAATAAGCTTTCATCTACAAACAACTTATCATTTGCATTAAGTTCTACATCACCTAATCCTGCAATATGAATTTTCATAAAAGAATTTTCTTTAACACAAATCGTAGAGTAGAGCTCTACTTGCTGAATGGAAGCAAAATCTCGTTCGTTACCATAAGAATCGAACAAAGAAACAGTTCCTGAGAACTCTTTGATTTGAAGATTTTCTACACCCATAGGTAGTCCTTTTTGTTATCATTGTAAAGATAATAACAAAAAAGTGATTTTTTGGCTATTGTACCTTAGTACTAAGTTTTATAACAAGAGCTACTCTATCTTTTATATGTAACTTCTCATAGATAGATGTCAGATGTGCTTTTGTCGTTCTTTCTGTAATCTGTAATCTCATTGCTATTTCCTTGTTACTCAGCCCTTTTGTGATCAAATCTGCTATCTCTTTTTCTCTTGGTGATAACAAATCAAGTAAATTACTTTTTGTTTCAAAAGAGTTTTGATGAGCAAAATTTTGAATCATTTGTTGGATAAAATGTGGATACAGCCAGATATTGCCTTTTTCAATTGACTCTAATGCCTCATACATATGGATTTTTTGCATATAAATATGTCCATACCCTTTAATACCTAGTGTTAGAAGATGTGTTCCTTCTTCAAAATTGGGACTCGAAGAGAGAATGAAAATAGCTTTACATGTAAAGAATGTTTCCATGTATATTAAAAACTCTTCGACTTCATTTTTAACAACTTCTTTATCTAAAACAAGGATATAAGACTCTTTTCTTTCAAAGCTCTTTTCATCTTGTACATGTATAAATTCTGGATAGAGTTCAGTTAACTTTTTATTTTTAGAGTAACAAACAATTTCCAACATCATCTCTCTGTTAAAGCATTATTTTTCGCTTTTAAAATAGGTTTTAAAATATAATCTAGCACAGTCTTTTTACCTGTTACGATATCAACACTTGCAGTCATCCCAACCATAATCGGAAGAGGTTTGCTCTCAGTACCTAGATGGTTTTTATCTGTTTTTATCCTCACTAGATAGTAACTCTCCCCTTTATCGTTCGTAATCGTATCAGCACTTATATGAGTTAATTTACCTTTTAGCCCTCCATGTATGGAAAAATCATAAGCACTAAACTTTACGATTGCATCTAGCCCTGGTCTTAAAAAAGCTATATCAGAAGGTTTTACCTGAGCTTCTACCAAAAGATTGTCTTGCGTAGGAACTATTTCAATCAAATCCATGCCAGGCTGTACAACTCCACCTATAGTATTGATTAAAATTTGTTGTACTGTTCCATTTACAGGAGAGCGAACAGAAGTTCTTTTCACTCTATCACTTAAAGCTTCATTTGTTTCATTGATACGTGAAATTTCAGCTACTACTTCGTTAAGCTCTTTTTTTGCTCTGTTTTTATACTCCAAATCTACTTCTTGGGATTTGGTATCGAACTCTTTAATTTGAGATTCAACTCTAGGTATTGCTAATTTTGAAGACTCTAATTCACCTTTTAAAGCATTCAGCTCTCTACTTAGTTTAAGAAATTCCACTTCCGAAACCAAGCCTTTTGCTACCAAAGGTTTAGTGATTTGAACCTCTTCTTCAATCAACTTTACAGCAACTTCTTGCTGTTTAATCTTAGCTTCCAACTCTTCTAACTCATTTTGTTTTTGTTTTTTTTGTTCAAATAAAACTTCCAAAGATTTTTTTAACTGTTCTTGATTTGTTGCAAAAAGACTTTTTTCGTATTGTAATTGTATTTGCAAGCCCTCTAAATCTTTTTCCAAATCACTGAACTTCTCGCCTTTTGCTTCAGCTTCTAGTCTCAATGCCTTTGCTTTTAATTCGTTGAGTCTAAGTTTACCTTCTTCATAAGAGCTTTTTGAAGTAGTATTGTTGATTTTTAAAAGAACCTGTCCCTCTTTGACAAGATCACCTTCTGCCACTAAAATCTCAGAGACAATCCCTCCTTCTAAATTTTGAACTTTTTGAAGTTGATGAAAAGGAATCACTTTCCCTTCCCCTCTAGTAATTTCATCAACTTGAGCCTGAGAAGCCCATATAATAAGCCATACAAATGCTAGAAGAATAAGCCATAAGAGATAACGTGATTTTTTAGGAGATTTTTGTAAAACAGCCTCACTCAAACTCGACATAAATTTTAAATCCTGAGCATCAAAATCATCTTTTTGAAACTCTTGTTTAATATTTTCAACTAACAAAGATGCTTTTTTTAAAGAATTTAAGTCATTTTTCATAACTTTTCTCCTCTAACATTGCCTTGTAACTTTTCAAGAACAACATCTCGTTTACCATCAAGAATAACTCGTCCATTATCAAGAACAATCAGTCTATCCACTAAAGAAAGAAGTGAACTCTTATGCGTTACTAAAATCGTTGTTTTTCCCTGTAAATTTTCATTTAAAAGATTTTTTATTTTTTGTTCTGTCGAGTTATCTAAAGAAGTTGTAGGTTCATCCAAAACTATAATCGGTGAATCAAGTAAAAAAGCTCTTGCAATTGCAATGCTTTGCTTTTGTCCTCCACTAAGCCCTTCTCCTCTTTCAAACACTGGCATATCAAATCCTAAAGGATGTGTACTAACAAACTCATCAGTTGCACTAATCTTAGCAGCCTTTAAAATAGAAACATCATCAACTGATGGATGTTTATAAACTATATTTTCTTTTACAGTTCCATTAAATAGCACAACATCTTGTGGAACATAGCCTATACTTTTTCTCAAATCTACTGGGTCAATTTGATTGATATCTATTCCATCAATTAAGATAGACCCATCATCAGGTTCATATAACCCTAAAATCAGTTTTTCTATCGTTGTTTTCCCTGAACCATTTTTTCCTACAATTCCTACTTTTTCACCTGCTTTTATAGAAAACGAGACTCCATTTAAAGCACTTTTTTGTGCCTCTGGATAGGTAAATTTTACATTATTAAACTCTATATCACCTCTGATACTTTCTCGTCTTACAAATTTTTTTCCATCTGGTCTTTCAACTGGGAGTTTCATAATATTTTCGATAGTGTCATATGCTGTTTTTGTTTGTTCATAACTTGCGATAAGTCCTACTACTTGACCCATGGGAGCTATTGCCCTAGATGAAAGGATTACAGAAGCTATCAAGCCTCCCATAGTAAGTTCCATCTCTTTTATCATATATACACCGATAAGAACAACTACAACCGTGTTGATTTGTACTAAAAAAGAGGTTACTAAGCCGATAGAATTTGTGAGAATTTTCGACTTTAAACTTCTATTAGCTATCTCCCCTGTCGCTTCTTCCCAATTCCATTGTGCAAGCCCACTACCACTCATCGTCTTAACAGTTTCTATCCCACCTAATGTTTCTATCAAAATTCCATTTTTAACAGCAGCAGCTTCATAAGTACTTTCTATACTTTTTTGTAAGGGTTCTTTTATAAAAAGCATATAAATAATGATTATAAAAGAAATCACGATAGGCACTATAACTATCGTACCAGCGATATAATAAATAACCACTAAAAAGATAATCGTAAAAGGTAAATCAACTAAAGCTGAAATCGTACTTGAAGTAAAAAAAGAACGAATAGTGTCAAATTCTTTAAGATTATTTGCAAATGAGCCTATCGACTTTGGTCTAAAAGCCATTTTCATGTCTAAAACTTTTTCAAAAATCATAGAAGACATAATCACATCACTCTTTTTACCAGCTATCTCTAAAAAATAAGCTCTCGTAAGTTTTATAAGCAAGTCAATCACAAAAATAACTAAGATACCAACCGCTAAAACCCACAAGGTTTCTGTAGCATTATTTGGAACTACCCTATCATAAACATTCATAGTAAACAAAGGACTAGCTAAAACAAAAAAGTTTATAACAATCGAAGCGATAATAACATCTCTGTATATATTTGTAGAGAGCTTTAAAGTACCCCAAAACCAATGTGAAGTCTTTTTATTGATTAGATACTGCTTTGTCCTATCTTCTGCAACAAACTCTTTTTTAAGATAAAAACTGTAACCTAGATATTCTCTTGAAAGAGTATCTACATCAATCCATTTTTCTGATGTTTCAACATCTGGATAAATTATCTTTGCTTGTTTTTTATCGGCACTAAAACTGTCTAAAATACAAGCCTTTCTACCTTTTAAAATCAAAATACAAGGAAGTACGAGAGGCGAAATATCATTTAAAGATTTTTCAACAAGTGTTGAAGTAAACCCTGCTCTTCTAGCTGCTCTTGAAAAGAGAGATTTAGAACCCTCTGTTGAAAAAAGTTCTACATTTCCCAAACCATTAGCAACTGGTAAACCTTCTATAAGCGCTTCAGCACTATATGGTTTATTGTGTAATTTTGTAAAAATAACCAGACATTTTAAAAGAGGGTCTTCTACTTGAGTATTCATATATAACCTTGACTAATAAAAATGAAACTATTTTATATTAAATTTACTTAGTGTTATATAACTTTATTTTTTTTGAATGAAAAAAGATTATAATTGGATAAAAAAATCGCAAAAAGGTCCTTTTTTGGAAAATATATTGAAAAAGATTGAAGAGTTATCAACACTATGTGAGCAAACTTTAAACTCTCCTAATTTTAAAACCCAAGAAGAGGATAAAAACATAGCTTTACAAATCAAAGCTTTTAATGGAATTATAAGCGATTGCAAAATGGAAGTAAAAAATACTGATTTTGCCCATAAAGAATATATTTTAAAAACACTTTATGATTTAGACATCAATCATTTAACATATCTTCAAATAGAAGAAAAACTTGACCTTTTTTTGAAAAATCATATAGGCTCTGATGAAGATTATGAAGGAATCATCTCTCTTTTAAAAAAAATTATCTATGATTTAGACAATATCTCTCAATCAATCCAATATCAAGTTGAAGCTATCGTTTTTACGAAACAATCTCCCCTTTTTCTCTTTGAGAAAAAACTTAACAGATATAACGAAAAACTTATAAAAATAAAAAAGATAAAAGATTCTTTACAAAAAAAACTAGAACTTGTTTCGGAATATCTAGCAAATCAACTCATAGAAAATTTTTACAATTTTTTCATCTTTATCTCTTTTCTTCTTAATACACCCAAAATTGCAAAAAATGATATGCTCCTTATCAAAATAGCAAACATTTTAACAAGGTATATCGAGATTATTGAACCTGCATTAAGCAATAGATCTTTACATTACAAAGATATGATATATCACTATGCGTTATTTGAGATAAAAGAGTTAAAAGAGCAAATTTTAAAATCAACTTTATAAACTATTTAGATACTTTTAGTAAAATATTATTATCAAAACTTGAAGGTAGGTTATAATGACTGATGTGTTAGAAAAATTTTTTAAAAAAGAGTCTTCTGCTGGTATTTTACTTATAGGCGTTACCATCTTAGCACTTCTTTTGCAAAATAGCTTCTTATCTAGTTTTTACAACAGTTTTTTACATACGCATGTTGAGATTAGATTTGGGAATTTACAGATTGCAAAACCTCTTTTACTCTGGGTAAACGATGGCTTGATGGCAGTTTTCTTTTTTCTTATAGGACTTGAAGTAAAACGAGAGTTACTAGAGGGTCATCTCTCTTCTATCAAACAAGTAGCACTCCCTGGTATAGCTGCTGTTGGGGGTATGGCTATTCCTGCTTTGATTTTTGTCTTCTTTAACCAAGGAGATTCTTTTGCTATGAAAGGTTGGGCTATCCCAACAGCAACAGATATAGCATTTGCTCTTGGAATTTTATCTCTACTTGGTAACCGAGTTCCTATATCACTAAAACTTTTTTTACTTGCACTTGCGATTATAGATGACTTAGGTGCAATTGTTATCATTGCTATTTTCTATACGAGTGACCTTTCTACTCTCTCTTTTGTTATAGCTTCGATAGCCTTACTTTCGCTTTTTACTATCAATCGCATGGGAGTTATAAGTAAAGCTGCTTACATTTTACTAGGTATCGTTTTATGGGTAAGTGTACTCAAATCAGGTGTTCATGCAACATTAGCTGGAGTTGCATTAGCATTTATGATACCGCTTAATTCAAAAGACAAAAATGGAAATCATTTTTCTATGAGCAAAGAGATGGAACATGAATTACATACTTGGGTAACGTTCTTAATTCTACCGATGTTTGCTTTTGTAAATGCTGGAGTTGATTTGAGAAATATCTCTGTTTCTGAACTATTTGGTCCTGTTCCTTTAGGTATATTTTTTGGTCTATTTATAGGAAAACAATTAGGAGTTTTTGGTTTTAGCTGGCTTGCTATCAAACTAAAACTTGCTGCGCTTCCAGAAGGAAGTACTTGGATGCAACTTTATGGTGTCTCTATCCTCACTGGTATTGGATTTACTATGAGTCTTTTTGTTAATTCTTTAGCATACAATGATGCTGAAACTTTTATGTATGCTGATAAATTAGCTGTTCTCTTAGGTTCTTTTGTTTCTGGTGTTGTAGGATATGCTATCTTAAATAAATTTTCAAAAGAGATAACAAAGTAAGCAGATATTTTCTGCTTACTTTAATCTTTCTAAAACAGAGGCTTCATGCGCACCTAAGCCTTCTGTTTTTGCTAGTAATGCACATTCTTTACCAATAGAGCGAATCCCTTCTTCACTCATACTGATAATTGAAGATTTTTTCAAAAAGTTTTCTACTCCAAGTGGTGAGTAAAATTTTGCTGTTCCACCTGTTGGTAAAGTATGATTTGGTCCAGCTATATAATCTCCGATAGGCTCAGGAGTAAATCTCCCCATAAAGATTGCTCCTGCATGTTTTATCTTTGGTAGCAAATCAAAAGGGTGCTTTGTAACAACTTCAAGATGTTCAGGAGCGATTTGGTTCATAAGTTCACACGCTTCTTCCATATCACGAGTAACTATGATTGCTCCTCTGTCATTTATAGATTTTGTAGCAATCTCTTTTCGATTTAATCTCTCTAACCACTCATAAACCATTGTTTTTGTTTGTGTTGCAACCTCTTCAAATGGAGTTATCAAAATAGAACTGGCCATCTCATCGTGTTCTGCTTGGCTTAGTAAATCAATCGCTAAAAGATTTGGATCACTGCTCTCATCTGCTAAGATACCTATCTCACTAGGACCTGCTATCATATCTATATTAACTTCTCCAAATACAAGTTTTTTGGCAGTTGCAACAAAGATATTACCAGGGCCTGTAATCACATCTACTTTTGGTATGGTAGCAGTTCCATATGCCATCGCAGCAATCGCACTAGCCCCTCCAACTTTATAAGCTTTTTTGATACCACAAAGATGCATAGCAGCAAGCAATAACTCACTTAGTTCATTGTTGGGTGCTGGCGTACATACAACTATCTCTTTCACGCCTGCAACAAGAGCTGGAATGGCATTCATCAGCAACGAACTAGGATATGCTGCTTTTCCACCTGGTATATAAAGCCCTGCTCTATCAACTGGTGTGATTTTTTGTCCCAACACTGTTCCATTCTCCTCAAAATCAAGCCAAGAAGTAGGTTTTTGTTTTTGATGATATACTTTGATACGCTCAAACGCAACTTGCAAAGCATCTTTGAGTTCATCTGAGATATTTTCATAAGCTTTTTGCATATCTTTTGTAGCAATTTCGAGACTAGCATCCTCTTGTACTTGCCATTTATCAAACTTTTCTATGTGTCTCTTCAGAGCACCATTGCCCTCTTTTTTTATCTCTGAGATGATATCTAAAACGATTTTAGAGACATTATCCATATCCATATGTCCACGCTTTAAAAGCTCATTAAAATCTTTTTTAAAATTCTCTTCTTTTGTATTATAAATTTTCATTTTCTATCCTCTTTTTACAAATCGATTATATCATACTTGTATTTATATCTTTGTAACATAGACTCATTACCCTTGATGCCTCCTTGATGGATATAAATCAAGTCTCCATCTAAGTTTTGCCAATTCTCCAAAAGCTTTTTCCAGCCTACAACATCATACATCAAGTCAAACTCTACATTAGTTTGGTTCTTCAAATCTCTCCATAATTCATAAAGTTCCAGATTTAGCTTTCCATAATGATACTTTTTTGTTGCAGTAAGTATCTTTGGAAAATTCTCTGTATTCTCTTCTATCATCTCCCACTGTTTTTTCAAATACTCTTCATCTCCAACAGTACTACATGTAAAGACTGGGAAAGAGAGATACTTTTGTAAAAAAAGTGCTGTTGTTCCTGTACCTGATGGCAAAAAGACAAATGGTTTTTGTAGTCCATTTTCTTCTATATCTTTTTGTAACTCATAGGCTAAAAACTTGAGTCCAAATTCTGCTTCCTTTTGCCTTCCTCCCTCTTCTATAACTAAAGTATCTTCGTCTTTGAGAGATTGGGCACGAAAAGCTCTATTTGTCGTTTCAAAGATTTTCATACCATTTTGTAAAGCTGCTTTATAGTTTCCTACTGGATTTTGTTTTAAAAATGTAGGTATATGATCACAAAAGTAGATAAATTCCCAATTTTTCATTTTTGCTAAAACAGAAAGAGAGTACATCGCATTTGATTGATTTGACCCATAAGAGACAACTCTTTTTACATGTAAAAACTCTTTTTCTAAAAAATAATGAAACTTTCGAGCTTTGTTTCCTGAAAAATCTTGATGAAGCAAATCATCACGTTTGAGATAAAATTCTCTGTTTTGAAAAAAACTTTTATGAAAGGGTGAAATTTGAAAAATCATAAGAAAAGCCCTCTTTTGAGGGCCGTTTTAATTTTTATTGATACAATTAAGATCTTCAAAAGCACGCTTTAGACGTTCTATCATCGACTCTTCACCTGCTCTTAAAAATTTTCTCGGATCATAATATTTTTTATTTGGTTTATCTTCACCTTCAGGATTACCTATCTGCCCTTGAAGATAAGGAGCATATTTTTCACTATAAGTTTTTACACCTTCCCAAAAAGCCCATTGAGTATCTGTGTCGATATTCATCTTTACTACACCATACTCGATAGCTTCCCTAATATCGCTAAGTTCACTACCACTTCCACCATGAAAAACGAAATTAACTGGCTTTTGAGAAGTTGCAAACTTCTGTTGTATATATTTTTGAGAGTTATCTAAGATTTTTGGAGTAAGTCGTACATTTCCAGGTTTATAAACTCCATGAACATTCCCAAAAGATGCTGCAATAGTAAAGTTTGGACTAATTTTTGAAAGCTTTTCATATGCGTAGGCAACATCCTCTGGTTGCGTATACAACGCAGAATTATCAAGATGTGTGTTATCAACACCATCTTCTTCTCCACCAGTACAACCAAGTTCTATTTCTAAAGTCATACCCATTTTTGACATTCTTTTCAGATAAGCTTCACATGTTGCAACATTTTCTTCTAAACTCTCTTCGGAAAGGTCAAGCATATGCGAACTATAAAGAGGTTTATTTGTTTTTTTAAAATGCTCTTCACTTGCATCTAAAAGTGCGTCTATCCAAGGCAAAAGCTTTCTTGCAGCATGATCTGTATGCAAGATAACAGGTACTCCATAAGCCTCTGCTAAAGTATGTACATGTAAAGCCCCACTAATAGCTCCAAGAACTGCTGCTTTATCAGCATTGATGCCTTTTCCAGCAAAAAATTGCGCTCCACCATGAGAAAATTGAACAATGACTGGAGATTTAACAACACTCGCAGCTTCCAAAACAGCATTGAGTGAATCCGTTCCTACTACATTAACTGCTGGCAAAGCATACCCGTTTGCTTTGGCAATTTCAAAAATTTTCCTTACATCATCACCCGTTACTACACCAGATTTCACAAAATCAAAAACCGCTACACCTTTCATAGAACACCTCTTATTTTAGAACTATATTTGCTTTTTTTCTTAGCTCTTGTGCTTTCTTAGAAACTGTTTCTTGAAATTTTTCCATACGAAGACCATTTTCAATTCTTGCTTTAGCGTCTTCATAAGTGATGTTGTTGCCACCTTTTTTATCTTCAGTTAATATAACATGATACCCATACTCTGTTTTCACTGGAGTTTTTGTAATCTCTCCACTTTTTAATCCAAAAGCAGCTTTTGAAAATTCAGGAACCATGCTACGCTCATCAAACCAGCCAAGTTGTCCACCATTTGGGCCTGAAGGACCTGTTGATTTCTCTTTTGCTAAAGCAGCAAATTTTTCATTTAATTTTTCTCCACTCAAACCTGAAAGCTCTTTAATAATATCTTTTGCTTCAGCTTCTGTTTTAAGTAAAATATGACTTGCTTTTGCTCTTTTTGGCTCAACTAATTTATCTTTATTTTTTTCAAAATACTCTTTGATATCTTTTTCATCAACTTTTACATTTTTATAAACTTTTTTCATCCATACATCAAGTGCAATACTTTTCTTTAATTCTTCAAGAGCTAATTGAAACTCTTTTTCCTTTTCTACACCAGATTGAATTGCCTCTTTTGAAAGTAGTTTTTGGTCAATTGCTTGATCAACAAGCTTCTTTTTCATTTCTGGGCTAACACCATTTTGAAACATTTGTGGAGGCATTTGAGACATAAGCATTTGCATATCTTTATCAGTCACCTCTTCTCCGTCAACTGTTGCGTATACCGCCGCATTTAAACTTAAGCCCAAAGTTGCGATGGCTAAAGCACTTAAAATCTGTTTTTTCATTTTTGACCTTTAATCTTTATTTTACTTTGCATTGTACAAAGGTTTGAATTAAAAACTGATTATACATATGCATAGTTAATAGTTAATAAATATTTTTGATATAATTTCGCCTATGAAAAAAGTAAAAAAAGCCACAAAACAAGAAATTGAGATTATTAAAAAAGAGTTTCTTACAAGATATAATCAAGCAGTTAGTGAGTTAACCTATACAAACCTTTATGAACTATTAGTTGCTGTAATGCTCTCAGCTCAGTGTACTGATAAAAGAGTGAACATCATTACACCCGCACTTTTCCAAAAATACCCAGATACTAAAACTTTAGCACAAGCTAATATAGAAGATGTTAAAGAGCTTATCAAGTCTTGCTCTTTTTTTAACAACAAAGCTACTAATCTCTTAAAAATGGCACAAAGTGTTGAAGAAAATTTTGAAGGTCAAATCCCTCTTGATGAAGCAAAGCTTGTCTCTTTAGCTGGTGTAGGACAAAAAACTGCTCATGTTGTCATGATAGAGTATGCTGGTGCAAATCTTATGGCTGTTGATACTCATGTTTTTCGTGTTGCACATAGACTGGGGTTAAGTGATGCAAAAACTGCAATTGCAACAGAAGATGACCTTACAAAAAAATTTAAAACAGATTTACATGTACTCCATCAAGCAATGGTTCTTTTTGGTAGATATATCTGCAAATCTAAGAATCCTGACTGTAATGGAGAGTGTTTTTTGAGAGATTTTTGCAAATCTAAAGAGGGATTTAAAGCAAATTAATACAAAAAAATATTTTTTTAAATAAAATTCAATTTTTTTTCGGACTTTCAAAATCTTACACAAGTACTATAAAATCAAAATATTGAACAATTTAAATATAATTTTTTCTTATATAAAGTTTTTTAATCTTCCAAAACAGCACACTGACAGCACGCTTGATAAGTATAATAACAACAAGAGAAAGGGTTATACACTTATCCACAATCCATAATCCGCTTACCTCTTCTCGTCCTCTTTTAGCTTGGAATTAAATTTATAACCTTCAACAAAAAACTCTATAACATCATCAGGGATTTTTTCTCTAGTCCTTCTGATTAAACTACGAAGAGTAGGGAAAGAAACATTTTCATCTTTCCATATATGCATAATTATTTGTCTACTCGGTACAATATCATCTAAGTTTTGCACAAGAAGATTTATAAATTCTTTTTCTTTTTTTCCAAATATAATTTCCTTGTCAACATAATAAAGCTTCTTTTTAGTAAAATTGTATTGGTATTTTCTATTGATTTTGATAATTTTATCTTGCTCACTTGAGAGTTTATTCTCTTCTTCAAACCTGGAGAGTGCTATCAACACTGTACTTTTAAGTTGATTTTCTTCTACTGGCTTCAAAA
>DLUF01000109.1 GCA_002742765.1 Sulfurospirillum sp. UBA12182
TCTAAGAGAGCTTTTTTCTGAGTGTAGCATAGCGCATTAGTTTAATGCGCTATAAATAAAGAATCATAAGCTAATTTAGCAGTTTCAATTAAAAAATCAACCCCAGGGAAATAAGAAATCAAAGTATTTCCAACTCCTCCCCAAATAACAGCTATCGTAATCCCACCGATAAGAAAAGGAGCCATCCCTTTTAGTGGAGAGACATCTTGCATTTTTGCACTTGGATAAAAATACATAATAGCAATTAAACGAAAATAATAGTAGATAGATACAAAAGTTGCCAAAATTCCTAAAATAGCAAGTATAGGATATCCTGCTTCAATAGCACCAGAAAAGATGTAAAACTTTCCTATAAACCCTATCGTTGATGGGATTCCTGCAAGAGAGAGCATAAAAACACTCATCATTGCTGCCATATAAGGTCTTACATGTGCAAATCCTCTAAAGTCTTCATAAGTAACCCTTACTTTATCGTCTGAAGAGATATAAGAGAGTAAACCAAAAGCACCGATAGCTGAGAGGAAGTATGCTACTAGATAAAAGATAATTGCCGAAGATGCATTTTTCCCTATAACACTAATGGATAAAAATGCAATTAGCAGATAACCTGTATGTACCATACTAGAAGCAGCTAACATTCTTTTGAGTGAATTTTGAATAACAGCCAAAAAACTTCCATAAACAAGCGTGAAAATAACTATATAAAAGAAAAGTTCATCCCAAAAATCTCTTAAAATATCAAAATCAATCAATACTAATCTTAAAATAAAGCCAAAAATAGCTGCTTTAAATGTAGCTGCCATATAAGCAGTTACAGGATAAGGTGCTCCATCATACACATCTATTGCCCAGTTTTGAAAAGGAAAAGCTGCAATTTTAAATAAAAATGTTATAAACAACATCGTTGCACCAACGATTAAAACAGTTATATCATTTTCGATATTTTGCGTTATAAATAGACCTATTTGGCTCAATTTAGTTGTATTTGTTGCAGCATAAACCAAAGCACTTCCAAAAAGAAAAAATGCACCTGCTAATGAACCTAAAACAAGATATCTATAACTTGCTTCTACTCTTCTTTCAATCGCTTTTTGATAGCCAATCATCACATACATTGACAAAGAAGCAATCTCTAAAGCTATAAACGCTGTGATAAGTTCATTTGCATGTACTAAAAGCATCATTCCAAATAATGAAAAAAGAAAAAGGGAAAAAAACTCTTTTGAAAACTCTCTATTTTTTTCAAAATAATTCATTCCAATAAGCAGTGTCAAAAAAGCTCCCATCATCAAGATAGCACTAAAATATCCAGAATATGTATCTGCAATCAGCATTGAGTTAAAACTCTTTTCAAATGGATAATAAGTATATAATTTTCCAAAATTATAAAAATTGAAAATCATTCCCACAGCTATAAAGCCTACTGCTAAAAAACCCGCTTTTTTGAGACATAAACTCTTTATAGGGCTTAAAAGCATCAAAACAATAGCCCCAATGCCAACACTTAAAAGCGGTGCTATATAAAAAAGATCTTTTAACATTAATGCGCCCCTATCTCTAAAATATTATGTAAATAGTGCTGGATAGTAGGTTCAATTTTATATAAGAAAAATTCTGGGAAAATCCCCATAGCGATAATAAAACCTGCGATAGGTAAAAGTCCAAAGATTTGTTTAAAATTAAGATCCTTCATCTTGCTAACATCATTGTCACCCTCTTGCAAGATAGCTCTTTGAAACATCCAAAACATAAAACTTGCGGCAACTAAAACTGTTAAAGCAGAAACAACTCCTGCTACTGGGCTATATCCAAAAACACCCAAAATAATTAAAAATTCACTTACAAAACCATTGGTTCCAGGAAGCCCAACGATACAAAGAAGCATAATAGCAAAAAAAACTGTAAAAATCGGAGCTCTTTTGGCTATACCTCCTAAAGCAGGAATAGACTTGATACCCAGATTATACTCCATATGCCCAACAAGAAGAAAAAGTCCTCCCGTTGCCATCGCATGAGCGATTATCAGATAAGCAGCTCCTGTAAGTCCAAAACTATTAAGAGAAAAAATACCAGTTACGATAAAACCTAAATGCGAAGCAGAAGAGTATGCAAACATCTTTTTAATGTTAACTTGCATTAAAGCAGCAATTCCAAAATATAAAAGTCCAAAAATTCCAAGCCACATAAAATAAGGAGCAAACTCAATATAGAGTTCAGGGAAAAGTGGCATCATAAATCTAACAATCCCATAAACTCCTAGTTTTGCCATGATAGATGAGAGTAAAAACACCCCACCTGTTGGAGAGTTCGAGTAAGTTTCTAACAACCAAGAGTGGAAAGGGAAAAGAGGTATTTTGATAGCAAAAGCAAGCATAAATCCAAAGAACAACCAAATCTTTTCGTTTCTTGTAAGTGTCGTTATCTGTACGATATCATTTAATTCAAAGCTCCAAGTTCCAAACTCATAAAAAAATGCTACTCCAAGATATAAGATACAAACAAACATAAACAAAGAGCCTAAGATGGTGTAGATAGTAATTTTTATGGTAGAAAAAACTCTGTTGCCCGTCCCAAACATACCTATAATCATAAAAACTGGCAACAACATAGCTTCCCAAAAAAAGTAAAACAAAATCAAATCTTGAGAAAAAAGAGTACCACAGATTCCAGTTTGAATAAGAAGCATACTTACCCAGTATCCTTTAGTTCTTCCATCCCACAACAGTAGATAAGCACAAGGGATAAGTGTAGCAATCAGCATTAAGATAATCAAAGAAAATCCATCAATCCCCAAACTATAATAAATCCCATAGCTCTCAACCCACTTGTGATACTCACGAAGTTGCATATATCCACTTAGCTGGAACTGATCATAAACACTAAAAGATAAAAACAGGATAACAATAGCAGTTAAAAATGCAAAATTTCTCGTTGTTTTAGCGCTCACTGGTAAAACCAAAAGTGCGAAGGCAACAAACATCGGCAAAAATATAATAACAGATAAAATTCCTACATCCATAATCTACCCTAATATCAAAATCAAATATGTTGCAATAGCACCAAGTCCTAAAACCATAAAAAATGCATACATTCTTGTATTTGCACTTTGTAAAGTAGCCACAATTCTTCCTGTTCTTATAAAACCATATGAGATATTCATAATCAAAGAGTCGATGATTTTAACATCAATTCTAAATGAGATGAAAAGACTTAGTTTTTTAATGCTACTTACAAAAAGTTTTTGATATATCTCATCTATATAAAATTTATTCCAAATTAACCCACTTTGCACAGGTACTTCTTTTAAACTATAAGCAAAAAACTTTTTATATGCGATAAAGATACCCACTAATGCTATAGATATATTTAAACCCATCAAGATAAGCTCTGTTTGATGGCTTACATGTAAAGAGTGTCCTTTATTAAAATCATAAAACCATTGAGATATCAGATTTTCTCCGCCAAGAACTTGTGGCACACCTAAAAATCCAACTAAAGTCGAACCTAAAGCTAACACGACTAAAGGATATGTCATACTTTTAGTCAATGTATGGATTTTTCTATTTGTTTTATAATCTTGTCCATAAAAAACGATAAAAAAGAGTCTAAACATATAGTATGCGGTAAAGCCTGCTGTTATCACTCCAATGAGCCAAAGTTCATAATGCCCACTAGCAAAAGCAACAAGCAAAATCTCATCCTTACTAAAAAATCCAGCAAATGGTGGGATACCACAAATAGCTAGATTGGCTATGAGCATAGTAAAAAATACAAGAGGTGTTTGAACTCTCATACCTCCCATTTTAAAGATATTTTGTTCATGATGCAAAGCGACTATCACTGCTCCTGCACCCATAAAAAGAAGTGCTTTAAAAAAAGCGTGTGTAAAAACATGAAAAATCCCAGCTCCATAATTTCCAAGCCCCACTGCTATGAACATATACCCAAGTTGTGACATTGTCGAATAGGCTAGAATTTTTTTGATATCAGTTTGTTTCGTTGCGATAAGTGCTGCAAATATAGAGGATATCGCTCCTATATACGCGATATAAAGCCCGATATTTGGAATCAAGTCATAAAGAAAATGAAATCTTGCAACCATATACACCCCAGCTGTGACCATAGTAGCTGCGTGGATAAGTGCTGAAACAGGAGTTGGACCAGCCATCGCATCAGGAAGCCAAACATAAAGAGGAATTTGGGCTGATTTTCCCATCGCACCTATAAAAAAAGCAAAACCTGCATAAGTCAACATCAAAGGAGAAACCTCTGTGATGTGTTTTTGTAAATTGATAAAATCAAATCCAAATTCACTAGCGTGAAAAAGTAAAATAGACATTCCAACGATAAATCCAAAATCGCCTACACGATTTGCTATAAAAGCTTTATTTCCTGCTTCTACATTTTGCTTATCCTGAAAATAATAACTAATCAATAAGTAAGAACATAAGCCTACTCCCTCCCAACCGATAAACATGATAAGAGGACTATTTGCTAAAACTAAAAGAAGCATAGAGGCTAAAAATAGATTAAAATAAAAAAAGAACTTACCATAGCCAACATCATCTTTCATATAGCCAGTAGCATAAATATGGATAAGCCATCCTACAAAAGTGATAAATAAAACCATAAAAATCGAGAGTTTATCTGCCATAAATCCCATATAGATATCAATCCCATCTATGGCAAGCCATCTGTATGCATTATAAACAAAAACCTCATCATTTCCCACCATTTGGATAAAGAAAAAACAACCAATCAAAAAACTAATCAAAGGTGACAAAAGTGCAAAAAAGGTAAAAACTGCATTTGGAATACGAACAATTTTGATAGAGTAAAGATACAAAAGTCCCAAAATCAAAGCACTAATGATAGGGGAAAGCACTATAAAAGGGAGTAAAAAACTCATAATGCCTCCTTTTGAGAGAGTACGTTAAACACATCTGAGTCCAAACTCTTTTTTTGTTTATATAAAACAACGATCATTGATAAAAAAACTGCTGCTTCTGCTGCTGCAACTGCGATAATAAGCATCGCTATGACCTGCGCATTCATAGACTCATAATATCGTCCCATACTTACAAAGATAAGATTTACAGCATTGAGCATAAGTTCAATCGACATATAAATAATAAAAATATTTTTTCTTGCTATAACACCTAAAATACCTAGAGAAAACAACAAAGAGGCTAAAATAATATAAGCTAAAATAGAATCAGCCATTATACTTATCCTTTCTTGCGTAAACCACTGCCCCTACAAGAGCACTTAATAGGAGTATAGAGATGAGTTCAAAAGGTATCAGCCAATTGTTAAATAAAACTTCTCCAAAATCTTTTATAGAACCAAATCCATCCTCTTTAATGCCCAAAGATTTAGAAGGCAAAGTAGAAAAAGCTTTAATAATCAAGATATTAAAAGGAATCAAAACGATACTTCCAATTATAAGAAGTTTTGTTTTATCATCCTCTTTTGGAAGGTTTTCTTCTTTTATATTCAAAAACATAATGATAAAAAGAAGTAACGTGATGATAGCTCCTGCATAAACTATAATCTGCACCATAAATAAAAATGAAGCACTCAAAAGTGCAAAAAGCCCAGCTAGAGCTAAAATACTAACAATAAGGCTCAAAGCGGAATGTATAGGCTGTTTACATGTAACCATCCCATAACCTCCAGCAAGAGCGAAAAAAGCTAGTGTTAAAAAGATGATATCTATCATTTTTCTTCCTCTTTCATCGCTTCATTTGCCAACAATTGCTCTTTGTTTATAACAAATTTTTTTCTCTCATCTTGTACAAAAGCGAAGATACCTGTATCCATCCTAATAGCATCACAAGGACACGCTTCTACACACCCTCCACAAAAAACACACTCTAATAAATCTATATCAAAACGCTTAGGCATTTTTTCATCAATCCCATCAAGTCTCTCAGTCGCTTCAATAAATATACAATCAGCAGGACAAGCAGTAGCACACATAAAACAAGCAACGCAACGGATTGAGCCATCTTCTCTCTTTGTTAGACGATGTATACCTCTATATCTAGGGGTTATATCTTTTGGCATAACTTCTGGATATTGAATCGTTTTTATATTTGAGGTATCTTTTAAGTTTGTAAAAAAATGTTTAAAAGTTACTTTTAATCCACCAAAAATCGCTGGAAGGTATATCTTCTCTTTGAAACTTTTGCCATGTCTTGGAACAACTTTTATACCCATTTTATGCTCCAAAAACGACAACAAAAATGCCGGTAAAAAATATATTTGCTATTGCTAAAGGAAGTAAAATCTTCCAACCTAAATCTTGTAAATGATCATATCTAAACCTAGGAAGAGTCCATCGAACCCATATGAAGAAAAAGTTAACAAATAAAAGCTTCAAAGCAAAAGTCACAATTTGCAAAAGGGCAACAGTGATATTGACAGCATCACTACTCATTCCTAAAAGAAGCAAAGTACCTAAAATACTGAGTAAAACGATATTTATCACTACTAAAGCTCTTTTCAACCATCTTGCTTCTACATTTCTTTTATCATTTTCTTCTGGCCAAGCATTGTTTTTATCAATCCATCTTGCAAAAACAACGCTCATAAGTGGTGCTAAAACCATTAAACAACAAATCACCCAAAAGAGATTATTTTTCAAAGCCTCAGTGTTGAGCCAAGGAATTTGATAACCACCTAAAAAGAGTGTGATGATAAGAGCACTTGAAGCACTCATCGCAACATACTCTCCAACGAAAAAAAGTCCAAATCTCATAGCAGAGTATTCTGTATGAAATCCTCCTACAAGTTCACTCTCTCCTTCTGCGATATCAAAAGGTGCACGATTTGTCTCGGCAAAGGCTGTTATGATAAATAAAATAGCTGCAACTGGTTGCATCACTATCCCCCAAGCGGGAATAAATCCAAAGAGTAATTCCCCTTGGATTCTAACCATTTCGCCTAAGTGTATGGTGCCATAAACTATCAATATAGAGATAAGAGAAAGCCCCATTGCAGCTTCATAGCTGATAACTTGCGCAGCAGCTCTTAAACCACCCAAAAGAGAATATTTATTATTACTTGCCCAGCCCCCTACAATAATCCCATATACGCTCAGTCCAGCAAAGGCTAAAAACCATAAAATCCCAAAATCAATCGGAAGCCCTTGCATCATAAAAATCTGATTTCCTATAATCAAATCATCAGCAAAGGGTATAACCATAAATGTCAAATAAGCACAAACAAATACAATAACAGGAGAAAATGAAAAAAAGAGTTTTTCTTTTACAGATTTTGGACGATAATCCTCTTTAAAAACAAGTTTAAGCATATCAGCAAAAGATTGAATCAAACCGCCTAAACGAAAGCCTCCTATATTACAGCGATTTGGACCAAGTCTATCTTGGATAAATCCTGCAACTCTTCTTTCCATCCAAACAAGTATAGGAGCAGCTCCTAGCGAAAAAAGCAAAGAGACAACAATATTAAAGATAACAACACTCACTAAAACAAGGTTCATGCAAAACCCAACTTTATGGATTCTAATTTAAGCTTTCCTAATGTAATTTCACCCATCAATTCTCCTAAACCCTCTTCCCAAATCTCTTTACATGTAGAGTGATTTATCTCTGTGTAAAATGAAATCAACTCTAAAAGTGATTTGATATCTCCACTATTTTTTATCTTCGATGTATGGAACTGAACAATCCCCTCACAATTAATGTAAGTACCGCTAACGTGAGTATGGCTTAAAATAGGAAGATAAACATCTACCTCTCTTTCAGACGGTGGATAAGGGCTTATACAGACAACTGTTTTTTCCTCTTCCAAAAGAATATCACATCTACCGATAAAAACTAAAAGTTCTGATTTTTTTATCCCCTCATAAAGGTCCTCTTTTGACTCATTGATTCCTAAAAGTTTTATAGATTTTCGATTCGTTTCTTTATCATTAACCTTTAAAAAATCATCTCCAAAGTTTTCGTCATAATTTTCATTATACGCATATAAATTTGCATCATATCTATATGCCATTTTTTTCAGTGCATACATTTGTTCAAGACTCAAAGAAGCAGAAATAACAAAACTGGTATTACCATAGTGATGTTTCAAAAGTCTTAAGATTTTCATCATTGAGTACTCATACTCACTCTCTTTGCCTCTTATTAAAGGCTTCGAAGACAATGACTCATTCTCTTTTTTATAACTAAGTCTTCCATAATCACAGATAAAATATCCATTTACAAGAGCATTAAATCTAGGGCGATACCGAAAGATGATATCCTCTTCGTATTTTGCTTGATGATGATCTACAAAGATATTACAGCCTCTAGCACAGCCATTGCAAATCCCATTATCAGGTTCTAAAAACCAAACCCTTTTATTAAATCTAAAATCTTTACTAGTCAATGCTCCAACAGGGCATAAATCAACAACATTCATCGCATAAGGATTTGAGAGAGGATGATTTGGAAAAGTCGTTATAACAGAGTGATCGCTTCTATTTAAAACGCCTAATTCATTTGTTTTTGTGATATTTTTTGTAAATCTAACACATCTTGTACATAAAACACATCTCTCTTGATCTAAAACAACATTTGCACCTATATCAACATGCTTTTTAGCATGAGTTTTTGGTGTTTGAAGTCTGCTTTCATATAGCCCTACATCCATATAATAATTTTGCAAGGAACACTCCCCTGCTTGATCACAAATGGGACAATCGATAGGATGATTTATGAGTTCTAGTTCTAAGATTGAGCGTTTAACCCGCTCTATATTTTCGCTTTTTGTTCTGATTACCATTCCGTTTTTTACAGGTGTATCACAAGCTATTTGGGGTCTTTTTTTGCCTTCAATTTCAACCATACACATTCGGCAATTTCCATCTTTTCCAAGTGCGGGGTGATAACAAAAATGCGGGATATTGATGTCATTGGCAAGAAGTTCTTCAATCAATAGTGCATTTTCTTTGGCCTGAATCTCTTTTCCATCAACAGTTATAGTAGCCATTAAGAGTATATCCTCTGTAGGAAATTCCTATAATTCTACTGTTATAATTCTTTAATAAAGCTGTCATATAAATATCATATTTGAGTTATTAATTATAAACAAGTTTTATGTAAAGAATGTGTAAATATGAGAGTTATTGTCTGTTTTAAAAGAGGTGGCGTCCCCAGCGCGATTCGAACGCACGGCCTTCAAATTAGGAATTTGATGCTCTATCCTGCTGAGCTATGGGGACATAGAAAGCAAAAAAAAAGCCAAGCATACCCTAAAGTATACTTGGCATTGTTTGTAAAACGATTAAAATTAACCGTTTCTCTTTTTGATAATTTCTTCAGCAACATTTCTAGGAACTTCTTCATAGTGATCAAATTCCATAGAGTATGACGCACGACCTTGAGTTTGACTTCTTAGGTCTGTTGAGTAACCAAACATCTCTGAAAGAGGGCAGAATGCATTAACAATCTTGTTACCACTTCTTTCATCCATAGAGTTAATTTGTCCTCTTCTTCTGTTAAGATCCCCGATAACATCACCCATAAATTCTTCTGGAGTTTCAACTTCTACTTTCATCATAGGCTCTAGGATAACTGCACCAGCTTTTCTAGCACCCTCTTTGAAACCCATAGAAGCAGCAAGTTTAAATGCCATCTCTGAAGAGTCAACTTCATGGTATGAACCATCATAAACTGTAACTTTAACATCTTCCACAGGGTAACCAGCTAAAACACCACCAGCCATAGCTTCGATACAACCTTTTTCAACAGCAGGGATGTATTCTCTTGGAATCGAACCACCTTTGATTTCGTTAACAAATTCAAAGCCAGAACCAGCTTCCATCGGCTCAAGTCTAAGATAAACGTGTCCGTACTGACCACGACCACCAGATTGTTTTGCATATTTATACTCTTGGTTAACGCTTTGGCGGATTGTTTCACGGTAAGCAACTTGTGGTTGACCAACTTCAGCTTCAACTTTAAACTCTCTAAGCATACGATCAACAATAATCTCTAAGTGAAGTTCACCCATACCAGAAATGATCGTTTGACCACTCTCTTCATCACTCTCAACTCTAAAACTTGGATCTTCTTGAGCAAGTTTTTGTAAAGCAACACCCATTTTTTCTTGGTCAGCTTTTGTTTTTGGTTCAACTGCTACCGAGATAACTGGATCTGGAAATTCCATTTTCTCTAAGATAACTCTATCTTTTTCACCAGCAAGTGTATCACCAGTAAGCGTGTCTTTAAGACCAACAACTGCACCAATTTCTCCAGCATAAAGAGCTTTAATCTCTTCTCTTTTGTTTGAATGCATTTTTAAAAGACGACCTACTCTCTCTTTTTTACCTTTTGTTGTGTTATAAGCATAAGTACCTGATTCAAGGATACCTCTATAAACACGGATAAATGCAAGCTGTCCTACAAATGGATCAGTCATGATTTTAAATGCAAGTGCTGCAAATTCACCTTTGTCGGTAGAGTCAACGACACACTCTGTTCCATCTTCATATTCACCTTTGATAGCAGCAACTTCAGTAGGTGCAGGCATATAATCAACAACTGCATCTAGCATTGGTTGTACACCTTTATTTTTAAAAGATGTTCCACAAATCATAGGGATAAAAGTCATCGCTAAACAACCAGCTTTGATACCTTTTTTAATCTCTTCTTCACTTAATTCTTCACCACCAAGATATTTTTCCATCAATGCATCATCAGTTTCAGCAACTGCTTCAATCATTTTTTCTCTATATTCTTGTGCTTTTTCTTCTAAATCTGCTGGGATATCTACTACTTCATATTTTGAGCCCATAGCAGCTTCATCTTCCCAAACAAGTGCTTTCATCTGTACTAAATCTATAACACCCTTAAAGTTTTCTTCTGCACCAATTGGGATTTGAATTGGTACTGGGTTTGCTTTTAATCTTGTTTTAATTTGGTTTTCAACTTGATAAAAATCAGCACCTGTTCTGTCCATTTTGTTTACATAAACCATTCTTGGAACTCTATACTTGTTTGCTTGTCTCCAAACAGTTTCTGATTGAGGTTGAACACCACCAACAGCACAAAACACAGCTACTGCACCATCAAGTACACGCATAGAACGTTCAACTTCAATAGTAAAGTCAACGTGACCCGGAGTGTCTATGATGTTGATTTGGTGACCTTTCCACTCACAAGTTGTAGCAGCAGAAGTAATTGTAATACCTCTTTCTTTTTCTTGCTCCATCCAGTCCATAGTTGCAGCACCATCATGTACCTCACCAATTTTATGTGACATACCTGTATAAAAGAGAATTCTTTCTGTTGTTGTAGTTTTACCAGCATCGATATGAGCCGCAATACCGATATTTCTTACCTTTTCAATGGGTTTACTTCTTGACATAATTTTTCCTTGAGTTTTTAGTCTCTATATGAGAAATGGGAGAAGGAGTGTTTACATGTAAGCACTCCAAACACCATCTTACCAGCGGTAATGAGCAAAAGCTTTATTTGCTTCAGCCATTTTATAAGTATCTTCTTTTTTCTTAAATGATGCACCACGACTATTAGCTGCGTCTAAAAGCTCATTAGCCAATCTTTCAATCATAGTTCTTTCACTTCTTTTTCTAGCAAATGAAACAATCCAACGAAGAGCAAGTGCTTGTTGTCTTACAGGTCTTACTTCAACAGGAACTTGGTAAGTTGCACCACCAACACGTCTACTTTTTACTTCCATAACAGGCTTTACATTATCTATAGCTGCTTCAAAAATATCTATTCCTTTTTG
>DLUF01000111.1 GCA_002742765.1 Sulfurospirillum sp. UBA12182
GTAATTTACGTACGATAAATAAACTTCTTTATAAAGTCTTTGAAATTTTAGAATACTATGAGAAATACAAACCTTCTTCTGTTAGAGGTTCACTCAAGATAAAATATATTGAAATGGCAGCTATTGATCTAGGAATTATTCATGTTTAATGCTGAAGATATCATTTTATTAGAAAAACAATGGATAAAATATAAAATAAAGACAAAAATGAAATTTTTTCTTTTTAGTACCATACTTTTTCTTTCATTTGTATTTATCTTTTTTTCTTATTTCTACTTTTTCAAAGAAAAAAACTCTACTCAAGTTAAAACAATAGTAGAGCCTTCTTCAATAGTTACTGTTGAACAAAACACCTCTAGTGAACAATACAGCGCAGTCACTTTTTCTACACCTAAAAATGAGTCAAATGCATCATCAGAAGAAATTGCTCAAGAAACAAATAGTGAAAAAATTAATCCTCCAGTAATTGCAGAAAATACTTCTAATCTTCAAGTACAAGAAGAATCAAATAAACCTATTTATTATCTGAAAATCACACCTACATTAAAAAACAATGATCTTTTTACATCTAATGTTGCTACCTTGAATCTACACATTCCTTTTCAAGACCAAAAAAATGTAAAAAATCAAGTAGAAGCAAAAGTTACAATTCCTAAAAATTCTGAAAAAAAAGTTCCAACAATTACAAAAAAAGAGACTAATATAAATATAAGTACTTCTGAAGTTGATACTATTACATACTTAAAAGATAAATTTTTTACAACTGAAAATATAGTATTTGCTATCATGTTATCAGAAGAGTTTTACAACAAAAAAGATTATGATGAAAGTATCAAATGGGCTCTCACTGCAAATGAGATAGATCCCAAAAATGATAAAACCTGGTATTGGTTTGCAAAAAATAAAATCAAACTTGGCCAAAAAGATGATGCAATTAAGGCTTTAAAAGCTTTTTTATCTGAAAACAATTCCAACAGACTTAAAACTCTTTTAAAAGAGATAGAAAATGGAGATGAATAATGAAAAAAATTAAAATAATTTTTCTTTTCTTTATAACTTGTAGTTTAGCTCTTTTTGCTTCTGACTTAGATGATATCAAAAAGTTATATGAAACAAAGGATTTTAGAGCCACTTGTATAAAAGCAGGAGATGTTTATAACCTTTACAGTGACAATGAAGACTTTTTAAGTATTTATGCTCATTCTTGTTTAGAATCTGATATGATAAATAGATTAGTTCTTCCAATAATAAAGCTTTATCAAACTCCTGAATCAAGAGAAAATGCTGTTTATTTTGCAACTATTTTATATCAAAAAAAACTTCTATATCATGCGCTAGTAGATGATGTTGATATTTCTTATGTAAATTTGCCTAAAACTAAATATATTTTATCTATTATCTTTCATAGGTTTGTAAATGGTGATTACAATTATAAAGATGGTGCATACTGGTTTATAGATCAAGAAGACAATACTATTTCTTATAAACTGACTTTAGAAGAGCATCAAAAAGCAAAAAAAATATTTATCAGAACTTATAAAGATGGACAGATTATAAAAGTAAGAACGTATTGGTAAGACAATGGATGAAATAACAAAAAATCTTTTAAATGACTTAATTAAAAATAGAATTATTGATGAAAATAGTGCTAATAAAATCTCTCAAAAATTAGAAACGACAAAGTCTACACTTGGAGACATTTTAGTACAAAATGGCTTCTTCTCAAAAGAAGATTTACTCATTCTTGTTATAGAGTTTTATAAAAAAGGTTCTATAAAATTAGAAGAAGTAAATGCTTACTTTGCTATTAGTGTTGAAGAATTTTTACAAGCAATTGCAAAAAGTTTAAAACTGGAATATATGGATTTAGATTCATTTGATATAGATTATAGAATGGCATCTAAATTACCTCTTTCTCAGTTGAAAAAATTTAATGCTTTACCTGTTAGAGAAGATGAAATTAATGTCTATATAGCTCTTAAAGACCCGATGGATATGAATGTTCAAGAGAGTGTTCAAAGGATTTTTCCAAGGAAACTTGTCAAGATAGTTGTAGCTGAGCCATCTCAAATTGATAAGTATATGAACAAAATTGAATTAGGGGAGAGTATAAAAGGTCTTATTAGCGAAATCAGAAAAGAGTTAACATCAAGTGCTGCGGAAAACCCTCAAGAATCCTCTGGTATTTTAAAGCTTATAGAAATTATCTTAAAAACTTCTATTCTTGCACGAGGAAGTGACATCCATATAGAACCAACGGAGAACAACTGTATCGTAAGAAGTAGAATTGATGGTATGCTCACTGAAACTTTTATTTTTGACAAAGACATTTATCCTCCATTAGCTTCTCGTCTAAAACTACTTTCAAATATGGATATTGCAGAGAAAAGAAAGCCTCAAGATGGAAGATTTTCAGCTACTATTTTAGCAAAAGAGTATGATTTTAGAATTTCAACATTACCAATTTTAAATGGTGAATCTATTGTTATTCGTATTTTGGATAAATCAAAAGTAATGATTAAATTAGAAGAACTTGGTATGCACGAAAAAAACTTTAACAAATTTCAAAAGGCTATGCATGCCCCATATGGTATTATCTTTGTTACTGGACCTACAGGAAGTGGTAAAACAACAACACTATATGCTGCTTTAAATGCTATTAAAAGTGTACAAAGAAAAATTATAACAGTTGAAGACCCAGTGGAATACCAACTAAATTTAACGCAACAAACACAAGTTAATGAAAAAGCTGGGCTCACATTTGCTGCGGCACTAAGGTCTATTTTAAGACAAGACCCCGATATCATAATGATTGGTGAGGTTAGAGATCAAGAAACACTTAGGATTGCTATTCAAGCTGCATTAACAGGACATCTTGTTTTTTCAACACTCCATACAAATGATGCTGTAAGTGCTGTTACTAGGGTTATGGACATGGGAATAGAACCTTATTTACTTAGTGGTTCACTCGTTGCCATCGAGGCTCAAAGGCTTGTGAGAAAACTTTGTCCGCACTGTAAAACAAAAACTGTTTTACCTGCTTCAACACTTGAATCAATAGCACGCAGTTTACCTGAAAACTATCAATTTTATAAAAATGTTGGTTGTGAAAAATGTTCTCAAACGGGATATTTAGGAAGGGAAATGCTCTCCGAAATTTTACCTATATCTGAAAAGATATCTAGTATGATTGCTCAAGAAAGTAGTAAAAAAGAAATTCTCGACCAAGCTATGGCAGAAGGATTTGTTGATATGTTTACAGATGGTGTTATAAGAGCTGCAAATGGAATAACAACACTTGATGAAGTAATTAGGGTGGCAAAATCATGAAATATTTTGAAATTACCTCTTTATATAAAGGGAAAAAAAATCTGAAAGTTATCAAGGCTCCAAATAGAAATGATGCATTGGCTTTAGCAAAATCAAAAACTTCAGGTGTTATCATAAGTGTTAAAGAAACATCAGCTCCTGTTGAAGATCGCTTACTTGATTTAAAAGATCAACTCTTAGGCACTATAACTAACAAACGTATAAAAATGAAAGATTTAATAGCAGCAATAAGACAATTAAGTGTTATGACAAATGCTGGTATTTCTATCCATGATAGTGTTAAAGAGGTTTCAAATGCTACTTCAGATAAATTATTAAAAGAGATTTTTGAACAAGTAGATGAAGATTTAAACTCTGGTCTTAGCCTAACTGAAGCAATGATGAACTTTCGCTACCAATTAGGTGATGTAACTATCGCTATGGTTGAGTTAGGAGAAAGTACTGGTAATATGGCTGAATCATTAGCAAAATTAGCAGAAATTTTAGAAGAAATTGAGACTAATAGACAAAAATTCAAGAAAGCGTTAAGATACCCTATCACAGTCATAGTGGCAATAGGTATTGCTTTTACAATACTTATGGTTTATGTTGTTCCAAAATTCAAATCTATTTTTGAAAAATTCAAAGCTGAACTTCCATTGCCTACAAAAATTTTACTCTTTTTAGAAAATATTATCAACCAGTATGGTTGGTACATTTTAATTTCTATTATAGCTTTTATTGTTATAGTAAAATACTTATTAAAAACAAGTGAGAATTTTAAAAAGAACTTTGATATATACATACTCAAAGTCTATTTGATAGGAAA
The DNA here is from genome assembly GCA_002742765.1 of Sulfurospirillum sp. UBA12182. Taxonomy (GTDB): domain Bacteria; phylum Campylobacterota; class Campylobacteria; order Campylobacterales; family Sulfurospirillaceae; genus UBA6810. The sequence goes on from DLUF01000111.1 coordinate 4,139, forward strand.
AATTACTTTTTATGCAACATTAAGTAGATTTACACTTGTTTTTACAGAATTAATCCGTGCAGGTATACCTATCGCTGATGCACTTGATACTGCTCTTCTTACTTTAGATAATGTAGAATTAAAACGAAGACTTTCTGCTGTCAAAATTTCTGTTTCAAGAGGAGTATCATTAACAGAATCTTTTAGAGACACCAAACTTTTTGAAGGAATGCTTATCCAGATGATTCATGCAGGAGAGCAAAGTGGTACACTTGATCAGATGCTTGAAAAGGTAACAGATTATTTTAAATCAAAATTTAACGATATCATCGACAATATAGCAAGCTATATAGAACCTATTTTGCTAGCTTTTATCGCCTGTATGGTTCTGCTTATGGCACTTGGCATTTTTATGCCTATGTGGGACATGGCACAAGCTGTTAAAAACTAAGATAAGTCTTTTACAGACTTATCTTAAAATGGCCAAATTGCTTCTACGAATTTTGAACCCCATGGTTTTGTTGTAGCTCTATCAATTTCACCTTCAGTTTTATAGCTAATTTTTGCGTCAGCTATGTATTTTGAGTTGATAGTATTTGTTTGGTCTATGTCATAAGGTCTTATAACACCGCTAATCTGAATAATTTGCTTTTCTCCATTTATAAGAAGTTCTCTACTTCCTTCAATAAAATAATTTCCATTATTTAAGATTTTGATAATTCTTGCAGAAATTGTTGTAGAGAAAGATTCATTTCTTGTATTTGAACCTGAACCAGTATAAGAGTTCGTAGAACCTGCTTCAAAACCGATACTTCCATACTTGTTAAACGTATCTGTAACTTTTGAGAGTGTTTTACTTCCACCTGTATTTGTATTAAGCCCTGCGCCTAAGCTATCAGAATTTTCTTCACTAATTGACTTTGAACCAGAGGAACTTTGATTAGTTACTTCACTGATAACAACTGTAACGATATCATTCGGATTCATAGCTTTTAAATCAGAAAAAAGAGGATTTTCTCCTTGCCCGAAGATACTTCCAGGATTTACAACAACACTTTGATGCTGTTTTGGTGGAATTTGTTCAACATATGCTGGTGGTTTCATAGTAATTTGGGGATCAACTGGATGGGTAGAACATCCTGTTAGAGCGAAGATTACTAACAAACAACTAAAAAAAATCTTCATAAAAACTCCATTTGCTTTAATTATTTAAAATAAAGCAAATAGAGTTCCAAGAAATTTATCTACTGTTTTTAACAACTTCTTGAGTTTGTAAAGCGATTTCTAACTCTTCATTTGTAGGAATAACAAAGACTTTAACAAGGCTATCATCACTACTGATTTCTCTAGCAACTTTTTTTCTAAGAGCATTTTCTTCTACATTTAGCTTAATCCCTAGATTTTCTAAATTATGACAACTTTCCAATCGAGCTATATCATCATTCTCACCAATCCCACCTGTAAAAACGATACAGTCAACTCGTCCCAAGATAGCACTATATGAGCCTATATATTTTTTAATTCTATAATAAAACATATCTAATGCCAACTGAGCTTTCTTATCTCCACTCTCTGCCATTGAATGGATTTCTCTCATATCATTTGCTCCACAAATCCCTTTTAACCCACTTTGTTTATTTAAAATTTTATCAAGTTCATTGATATCATATCCCTTTTTTCGTGATAGATAAAATAAAATAGCCGGATCCAAATCACCACTTCTAGTACCCATTATAAGTCCTTCTAAAGGAGTTAAGCCCATTGAGGTATCAATACTTTTGCCATTTTCTATCGCAGTTACACTTCCTCCATTTCCCAGATGTAAAGTAATTGCATTAAGAGAGTTAATGTCCTTTTGAAGCATTCTAGCAGCAACTTTAGCAACAAAATGGTGAGAAGTTCCATGAAAGCCATATTTTCGTACGCCATCTTCTTCATAAAACTTATATGGTAGTGCGTACATGTAAGCATGAGCTGGTATGCTTTGATGAAAAGCTGTATCAAACACTACAACATTTGGAACAAGAGGATTTAGCTTCTTTGTTACTCTGATGCCATCTAAATGAGCTGGATTATGAAGAGGGGCTAGAGGTTGTAAGGATTCTATTTTTTCTATCACATCATCGGTTACTAACATAGCTTTGTTAAAATACTCTCCACCGTGTACCACTCGATGCCCTATCCCATCAAATTCATTCAAATCTTTTACAACACCTAACTCTAAAAGATAGTTTGCCGCGATTTGTAAACCATCAAAATGACTTTTTATCTCTATTTGTTTATCTACAACTTTTTCATCACGCAAAATGATAGAAATAGCAGAATTTTCTTCACCAATTTGTTCAATTAATCCAGATACAAAAGAGATATCATCTTCAAAAACTTGAAATTTGACTGAAGAACTACCAGAATTTAAAACAAGAATTTTCATTTACTCTCCTCTTCTTGTGCTTGGATACCAGTGATTGCAACAGTATTTACAATATCTGCTACTAAACAACCTCTACTTAAATCATTTACTGGTTTATTTAAACCTTGTAAAACTGGTCCTATAGCTATCGCTCCTGAGCTTCTTTGAACTGCCTTATATGTGTTGTTACCTGTGTTTAAATCAGGGAAGATAAAAACTGTTGCTTGTCCAGCAACTTTGGAATTTGGAAGTTTTGTTTTAGCTACACTTTGATCAATCGCGGCATCATATTGAATAGGTCCTTCGATAAGTATATCTGGTCTCATTTTTTTTACGATATTAGTTGCTTCTCGTACTTTTTCTACATCTTCACCTTTACCAGAACTACCAGTAGAATAAGAAAGCATAGCTACTTTTGGCTCGATTCCAAACATTACAGCCGTATCTGCTGAAGAGATTGCTATTTGAGCCAACTCTTGTGCATTTGGATCTTGATTTACAGCACAATCTCCATAAACTAATACTTTTGTATCTAAGCACATAAAAAATAGACTCGAAACGATAGATGTATCTGGCTTTGTTTTGATGATTTGAAGAGCAGGTCTGATAGTATCTTGTGTTGTATGCACTGCACCTGAAACCATTCCATCTGCATATCCCTTGTACACCATCATGGTTGCGAAATAGTTTGAGTGTGCCATAGCATCTTTGGCTATCTCTAGGCTTAAACCTTTTGCTTTACGAAGATTATAAAACTCGTGGATAAACTCTTCCATCAAAGGAGAGTCTTCAGGATTAATAATTTGAGCTTTGCTTATATCTAGCCCTAGAGAAGAACTCTTATACTCTATCTCCTCTTTTTTACCTAAAAGAACTATATCTACAACCTCTCGACGCAACAAAATCTCTGTTGCTCTTAAAATCCGCTCATCTTGACTCTCAGGAAGAACTATTTTCTTACGATTTAATCTTGCTCGTTCAAAAAGATTGTACTCAAACATCATCGGAGTTATGATATGAGATGAAGTAGAAGTGATTCTATCCTCAATCGTTTTGATATCAACATTAGAAGAAAAAAGACCCATCGCCAAAGCGATTTTTCGCTCACTTTTAGGAGTGATTGTCGCTGGAACTTGGTTGACTTTCATAGCTGTGGTATAAGTATCATCATCAATGCTCAAAATCGGAAGTGGAAACTCATTAAACCCTTTAAAAAGGTCTCTTACAGACTTACTAGGAACCATACCACCTGTAAGAAGTAATCCTGCTATATTTGGATAGTTTCTTGATTGGATAGTGCAAATAGAACCTATGATGATATCTGCTCTATCTCCTGGCACAATTATCAAATCACCATCTTCAACATGCTCTAAAAAATTTTCTAATTTCATCGCAGCTATTTTACTTTGTCTAACAACTCTTTTTAAATCTTTTTGTTCTCCTAAAATCTGCATACAATTTAATTTTTTCATTATTTCATATACAGTTGGAGTATCAAGTTCTGGAACTTCTGGTAAAAAATATGTTGGAATAGTATCATCAGAAGCAACTTTTAAAGTGATAGAACCTAAGATACCCTCTTCCACTCGATTTACAAAGGTGGCAAAGTGTGAACAGCCAGCATTTTTAATAACTTCTGACTCAATTGAAATCTCATCAATAATCTCTTTTGCAGTTTTTTCTTTACCTTTTAATACACTCACAAAAGGTGAACCTATATTTTTAGCAATAACTAAGTTTATATCAAAATCAAGGCTCTGTGTAAATGAAGCTTGATTTAATCCTTCGATAAGAACAAAATCAAAATCTTTTTGAAGTTTTTTAAATCTATCGATAAGATTTTCTAAAAGTTCATTAAGTTTATTTTCAGCTATCATTGCTTCTACTTCAGAAACGGTATAGCCGTAAGTTTGAGAATACTTCATATCAAGATCATATTTTTCCAAAACAAAATCTATATCATGATCTTTTTCTTCCAAATCCTCAATCACAGGTCTAAAAAAAGCAACTCGTTCTAGCTTTCTTCTTAATATTTCCATAATCCCCATTGTAACTATCAAGCTGCCCGCTGAAGGTTCTAGTGAGGAGATGTAAAGACTTTTTGCTTCCATCACACATCCTTTTTGTCATGCATATAATTATTTTGATGTAGAATGATATAACAACAGTATAATAAATATATAACAAAAAATTAATTAGTATAAAAAATCAAGTAAAATTTTAGTTTACATAAAACTTGGTGTGTCATTTGAAAAAAGAATTAAATCACCTTTACATGTAAACTCTTGTAAAACTTCTTGCATCTTTGTTTTATCTTTTAAAATAACTTTTTGCGCTTTTTTGATTGTTTTTTCTAAAGTCTCTTGATTTGTCTTACCTGTAATGATAACAACATCAAAGATATCATCAATTTTCTGAGCTAATTTTACATTCGTTTCTACATTGCTCTCGATAATTCCTGGCGTAACGATAACTTTTCTGCCCTCATAACTGCGAACTAACTCATAAGAACTACTCATACCCTCAAAATTTCCATTAAAACTGTCATCTATGATAACTTTCCCATTAGCTTCAATCTTTTGAAGCCTATGCTCAACACTCTTGATTTTAGAAATAGCATCACGAATCTCTTCTATTGCAAGTAATGACTTGGAAGCAATGATACAGGCTAAAAGGTTATAAGCATTAAATTCTCCTAAGAGAGGAGCTTTAAAGTGTTCTTTTTTATCATCTAAGAGAACATCAAACTCTATCCCATCTAAAGAAGAGTGTATGTCTTCTAGCTCATCGCCAAAAACTTGAACTTTTTCATTCCCCTTTACATTTGTGCTTTTATGTACAAAAGCCTTTTGCAACCTAGCAGAGTTGATAAGTTCCATTTTGGTATTTCGGATATTTTCTAAAGTTTTAAAATACTCTATATGCTGTTCTCCTATCTGCCCAATGATAACAAAGTGTGGATTTAAAAACCTTGCTATCTCATCGATATCCCCTTTTAATCGAGCGCCTGCCTCTACTATATATATCTGTGTGTCTTTTGGTAAATCTTCATTAATATCTTTGATGATTCCAGCTAGCGTATTAACACTTCTTGGAGTTTTATAGCTTGTATATTTACTAGAAAGAATCTCAAAAAGATAATTTTTTATACTCGTTTTTCCATAGCTAGCAGTAATCGCAAACACAATCATATCTTTCCTACTCTCTAGCTCTTTTTTTGCTGCTTTTTTATACCCTGCAAATAAAATCTTTTCAAACAACATACTTATAAAAACAGCAACAAAAAGTGGCAAAATCGCACCATAGATTTCACATGTATTTAACCCTAAGCATAGAAGATTTTGAAAAATAGTTGCTAAAAAAAGAAAAAGAAAAAATCTCTTAACACGAGCTGTAAAAACAAGTTTTTTATCAAGTTTTTTATACCAAAAAAACAGTGTAGGTAAAAAGATAATATACAAGTAGATATAAAAGAAAAAACCTCCAATATAATAGACAAAAAGAGGAAAAAAGAAGAAAAAAAGATGCCAGTCATATCTATGATAATGAAAAACTATACGCTCTAACTTATAACTATACCATTGTAATGCACTAATGAGATAATATCCTAAAAAAGACACGAAAAGCAGATGGGAACAAAAGATAAAAACTGTTTCAAAAACTTCTTGGTTCATTTGACTCTTTCTTTTATAATTTTGCTGATTTGTTTAGAGAATTTTGTGAAAAAAAAGTGGTCTCCATCATAGTGGAAAAACTCACTTTTTTCGATAAGAGAGTGGATTTTGTGACCACTGTGCAGAGGTGTTGCACTATCTTTTTCTCCCCAAAAAAGAAGGGTTTTACTTTTGACATTTGAAAAGATAGATGTAAAATCTTCATCAACAACACGCTTTAAGACTTCATACATTAACTGACTCATTCCAGATACATCTTTTGATGCAAAAAACTTAAACCAACTTTTTGGAAGGATATTTTTAAACAGTTTAAAGATCTTGATTTTAAGACGTATTTGTAAGCTTTTAGGAACTAAGATACCTGCTGAACTGAGTAAAACAAGATATTGAGGTTGTAAAAGTGTTGCCACTTTGCCGCCAAAAGAGTGTCCTAAAATTATATTTTTTTGTACATGTAAAGATTCTAAAAAAGTATTTATGATATTTGCATAATCTCTTGTCTCAATCACTTTTACGATAGAGGAGTTACCAAAACCTGGCAAATCTATATAAACTTGCCTAAAACTATCAAACTCGTTTTGAAATGCATTTTTCATAATCTCTTTGTTACTTCCCCAACCGTGTAAAAAAACGATATCATCTTTACAAGTAGGGTTGAGGATTTCATAACTTAATTGGTAAACTTCTCCATCATAAACTATCTCTTTTAATGCCATAAAGTCTCTTATTTGTTTTTTGTTTTGTTATAGATTTTTTCCAGTATTGAAACCGCATTTTGCATCTTTTCGTACTCTTCAACAGAGATTAAAACTCCCTCAAGTCGATTGTTTTTGACGATTACAATCTTCTCTTTTTCTTTGGTAGCAACTGTTTTAAGAGCTTGTGAAAAATTCCGCACCAACTCAGTAGCAGTAACCATCTCCTCTTTTGAATACTTAATCATTCAGCTATTTTCCTTTAGCTGCTTGGATAGAGTTTATATATCTATATTCACAAATGATTTTTTGCTGTGTAGGAAGATTTTTTGAAAGCTTTAGTAAAACACTCTCAAAATCTTCAAAAAGATAATTTGCCATACTACCAGGGACTGGATTGATTTCATTGAGATAGACTTCATTTTCATAAACAAAAAAATCACATCTAATGAGTGAACCTTCAAACAGATTTGTATATATTTTTTTGAAAGTCTCTTGTAAATTATAAATCATCTCTTGTGTCAAATTAGCTTCAAAAACTCTTTGTGTTCTTGAAAAATCAAGATACTTTTTATCAAAATCAAGAATTTCACTCTTTTGTGGCTCTTCGACGATAGAAAAAACAAACTCATTTTCACATTTACAACCTGCTAAATTATACTCACTAATCCCTGCCATAAATGGTTCAACTAACACTTGATTATCAAATTCAAAAGCGACATCTAAAGCATAATCTAACTCTTCAGAAGTTTTAACGATGCTCACACCTATCGAACTTCCCAATCTTGAAGGTTTTATGATACAAGGAAAAGAGATATTTGTTAGTTTCCGCTCTGTATTTTTATGAATTACTTCATAAGGAAGTACTTTTACACCAAGTTCTTTAGCATACATCTTTGTATAGAGTTTGTTATAACTTAAAACACTAGCTTCTACTCTAGGACCGATATATGGTACATGGAAAAAATCAAGCAAAGAGGCTATTTTCCCATCTTCACCATCACCGCCATGTATGAGGTTTAAAACACAATCTAACGAAACCAACTTTTGACCTGCAAAAGTTTTTTGATAAAAACCACCTTGTTTAAGCTCTAGTTTTTTCTCTTTTTTATATGCACCGCTACTAAATTGTTTAGAATTTATACCCTCAGTTGGGATAAGATAAAAATCTCTATTATAATCACAAAAGATATAAACTATCTGGGAATTTAAAATTTTTTTTAAAGCAATTGCGCTAACGACACTAATCTCGTGTTCAAAACTTTTTGCACCAAAAAGTATGCCTATTTTCATCTGTTAATACCTTATTATTTTGCTAATTTTTTTAAAGCTTCTTTAATGAGAGAACTGGTATCTTCACCTGTACATGTAAGCAAGATTTTGCTTACACTCTCTTTCTTAAAGCCTAAACTTTCTAAAGCAGCTAAGGCTTCGTTGAAAGTGTTATTTGAACTATTTTCGCTAAGAGAGTCTAAAGAAAAATCACTTAATTCAACTAAAATTCTTTTTGCACTCTTTGGACCAATCCCAGGGACTCTCGTAAAAGCCTCTAAGCTATTTGAGAAGAGTGCATTTGCAAACTCCGTGGGAGTAAGTGTTGAACAGATTGCCAAAGCAGTTGAAGGACCTATACCATTTAACTTGATAACTGTATCAAATACCTTTTTCTCTTCTAAATCAACAAAACCGTACATGCTATGCATATCTTCCCTGATAACTTGCGTTACATGCAAAAACATTTCATCATTTTGGTGTACTTTTGTTGAAGAATACAAAGAGATATTGACTTTATAAACCAACCCTCCCATCGTGCTAACATGCACAAAAGTTGGCTCTTTTTTTATAATTTTTCCTTGAATGCCTACTACCATTTACCTACTATACTCACTTGATTTGTTTATGCGGAACTCTTCATCTCCGATTTGTTGTAAAGATATTTCTCTTATGATTTCGTGATCTTTTGTGTTATAAACTATCTCAAGTTCAGGAGAAATAAGCTTAAATTTAATTTCATTGTACTCAAGCCAAGGAGAATGGTTTATAATCCTTGCAGAAAAAACTTTAAGCTGTACTTCATTAAGATCACTTTTTAAATCAGTAATTCTATCTTTTTGATTTTTATAATTTTTAAGCATATCATTGTAGCTATTTACCATAGTTTGAAACTCTTTTATTTTTCCAAGAAGAGTAACTGGTGGAGTTTTACCATCAGCTTTTAGCTCTTCTATCTTCTCTTTAACCATTTCTACAGTAGGCTTTGTCTTAGCAATTAAACGTTTTCTCTCTTCTAGTTGCTTTGGAATTGGCTTTAACTTTAACCTTAAATCTTGGATTTCTTTATTGATTTTTTCTATACTTTCATTGAACTCTTTTGTTACGGTAGGATCAATTATAAATTTATTATCTTGACCTTTCAGCTCTTTAATCTCAATTTTATCAGAAGAGATGATACTTACATTTGAAGAGAGCTCATCTATAACAACTTCTTTAGCGATTATCTCTCCACCTATGGCTTGTTTTACATGTACATTATCTGCGACTATTTTTCCGCCTTCTAATCTGTCAACTTCGATTTTTTCACCAGTAAAAAAGCCTCTATGAACAACGATATGAGCGTCTTTTGCTTCTAGCGTTGCTGTTTTATGCGTTTGTCCACCGATATCGAGTTTGTTGGCTTTGATTCTTGCTCCACTCCCAACGTTACCTTGGATGTTAAGTTCACTTGTTTCCACACTCATACCAGGGCCAATAGCATCTTTGAAGACATCTGCTTCTTTGATGTTAATCTTAACATTTGAACTCATACTTGTTTCTATGTTCCCAGTGGATTTGAAACTTATCTCATTAATCTCCATTTGGTCATCTATATCAAAGCTATTTGGACTTGGTTCATTTACATATCCGCTTCTTTTAGCAATGTATTTGATTCTATCTTCATCCTCTTTTTTTGCTATATTTTCACTAATATTGATATTGATTTCATGCTGTTTTAAAGGCTCTTTTACTTCTAAAAACTTTCCTTGTGTATTACGCCCTGCTTTTCCTTCTTTAGGCTTAATATACTCTATGATACACTCATTTTCATCAACAGCTAGGATATACCCTCTTCTTTTATAATCAATCCTTCCTTGTTCATCCTCTTTTGCTAATTTCTTTTTAAAATGATAAATCAACTCGTCATTGATTGGAGCGATAGGATCAATTCCTTGGGATACTACAAAAGAGTGTGAATCGCTCATATGACCATTTACTCTGATACCTGCTACAATCTTTTTGATTTCTTTAACTTGATTTGAATCAAAAAGACCAACCAAAACACCTGCTTTAATCTTCTTTTTATTTATCTCTTCATTTAAAACATACTCTAGCTTTGAAAAGTATTTGACTTCTAAATCTTTTTTTATGTTTGCTATGACTCTAGTTAAAAGTTTGTTACCACTTAATCCAATTTCTGGAATTTTAGGTTGATTTGCTTGTGGATTAATCTTGTAGATATCAACTTTATATGATTGCTTTATCTTTAAGTTTTTATTGAGCAGAAACTCCTCTTTATCAAAAAGTTTCATTTTCTCTTCATCAGCTTCTATCCAACCTTCTTCAGTTCCATCCGAATAAAAAGTTTTTGATTTGAGGATTTTAAAATCTAAATCTTTGATAGAAAGTTGATGTACAGCAGCTACACTTTTTAACTCTCTGAGGATATTTTCACTTTCAACAATTATAGAGCTAAATTCATCTTTTCCTTCTTCTGTTTGATGCTCATTTTGTGCTTTATCATCACCCATAATTTTGTCAAAAAGACCCATTTACAACCCTTAAGTAAACAAATTGTTAGTTATTATACTATAAAAAGCTAAACATTATGTAAAACAGCCCTATTTAACACTAATTTTGCTAAAATTCCAACCATGATAATAAAATCTTTTTTTACTAACAGTTTTGGTATCTTAGTTTCAAGAATTTTTGGCTTTATAAGAGATTTACTCACTGCCTCAATCCTTGGTGCAAATGTATATAGTGACATATTTTTTGTTGCCTTTAAACTGCCAAATCTTTTCAGAAGGATTTTTGCTGAAGGAGCTTTTACTCAAAGCTTCATTCCCGCTTTTATAAAAACAAAACATAAATCCCTTTTTACATATCGTACTTTTTTAAAGTTTTTTTTATTTCTGATTGTTTTATCTCTCATAGTTACTCTTTTTAGTAGTTTCTTTGCTAAACTCATGGCTCTTGGCTTTGATGATGCGCTTATACAAGAAGCTTCTGTATTTGTTGCTATCAACTTTTACTATCTTCCTTTGATTTTTTGTGTTACCTTTCTCTCTGCCCTCTTACAATACAAAAACCATTTTGCAACCACAGCTTTTGCCACAGCACTTTTAAACATAGCACTCATATTTGCTCTTCTTTTAACAAAAAACAGTGATAAAAAGACCATCGTTTATGCTATGAGCTACGGAGTTCTTGTAGGTGGGTTTTTACAAATCATCGCGCATTTGTTCGCTGCAAAAAGCAAAAATGTACTGAAAATCTTTGCCTATGGCTTTACATGTAAACAAGCAATCAAACCAGAGTTAAAAAAAGATGAAAAAAACTTTTTTACCTCTTTTTCTCACGCTATCTTAGGAAATTCTACTCCCCAGATTTCTGCTTTTTTAGATACTTGGATAGCAAGTTTTCTCTCGGCTGGTAGCATTAGTTATTTGTATTATGCAAATAGAGTTTTTCAGCTTCCTTTAGCACTTTTTGCGATTGCACTTAGTATCGGGATTTTCCCACGTGTAACAAGATACATCAAAAATAAAGATGAAAAAAATTCCTTTATTATGTTTAAAAACGGCTTTTGGCTTTTGGCTTTTTTACTTACTTTTTCAACTATCGGTGGGATTATTTTATGCGAAGAGATAGTCAAACTACTCTTTCAAAGAGGCTCTTTTACAAGTGAAGATACTCTCATTAGTGCAAAAGTTTTACAAATGTATCTCATAGGACTCATCCCTTTTGGTTTAGCAAAACTCTTTTCTTTGTGGCTTTATGCAACCTCAAATCAAAAAAAAGCGGCAAAAATCTCTTTATATTCACTCTTATCAAATGTAGTTTTTTATGCCCTTTTTATCGAACCTTTTGGAGTTGCAGGACTCGCACTTGCTAGCTCGTGTGCTGGATTTGTTTTGTTAGGATTTACTATACACTCTTTTGGGGTAAAAAAATTTTTAGATATAATAATTGATAAAAAATTGCCTATTTTTATAGGAACTTTAATAATTTATATACCAACTCTTCTATGGATTAAGGAAATAATTAATGACTATTTATGATTCGGTACAAAGAAAAAAAGTAGAATTTGTACCTATACAACCGAATCTTGCTAAGATATATGTATGTGGACCAACAGTTTATGATGATGCTCATTTAGGACATGCGAGAAGTGCTATTGCTTTTGATTTACTAAGAAGAACATTAAAAGGCTTAGGATATAAAGTTTTATTTGTAAAAAACTTCACAGATATAGATGATAAAATCATTAAAAAAATGCAAGAAAGCGGTAAAAGCTTAGAAGAAATCACTACTTATTACATCCAAAGATACAAAGAAGATATGCATGCAATTGGTGTTGAAGATGCTGATATCGAACCAAAAGCCACACAAAGTGTAGAAGAGATTATCACTTTTATCAATACTCTTTTAGCAAAAGATATCGCTTATAAAACAGAAGATTCTATCTATTTTGATACTTTAAAAGACAACGCTTATCTTAGTCTTTCTC
>DLUF01000018.1 GCA_002742765.1 Sulfurospirillum sp. UBA12182
CTTGACTTTTAGTGGCATTATACTTTTTTAGCATGTATAAGTACTTTGATATTTGCTAAAAATCCAAATCAAGCAAAAATATATGAAAAAATTTGATATTTAAAGAATTAGGCAATCAATACAGAGAATTTTTCTACTGTGATTTCAGAAAAACAAATATAATTATAGAAAATTAACAAAGGATAAATATGAGAGATTTTACATTTTACAATCCAACTAGAGTTGAGTTTGGTAAAGATAAAGAGAAACAAATAGGTGCATATATCGCTGAATATGGAATCAAAAAAGTTTTACTTACTTATGGAAGTGAGAGAATTAAAAAAGATGGTCTTTTTGATAAGGTAGTTGCAAGCTTACAAGCTCAAAACATCGAGTATGTAGAACTTGGTGGTATACAAAGCAATCCTGTTCTTTCTAAAGTTCAAGAAGGAATTGAGTTAGCAAAAAAAGAAGCTGTTGATGGCCTACTAGCTGTCGGAGGCGGCTCTGTTCTTGATAGTACAAAAGCTATAGCAGCAGGAGCTCTTTATGATGGTGATGTTTGGGATTTCTTTACTTTTAAAGCTCCTATTGAAAAAGCGTTACCAGTGTTTGATATCATGACTCTAGCAGCTACAGGTAGTGAGATGAACTCTTTTGCTGTTGTAACAAATGAAGAGACAAAGCAAAAGTATTTTATCGCTTCACCTTTTGTTGCACCTAAAGTATCTGTGATAAATCCTGAACTTCAAAGCTCAGTTTCAAAAGACTATTTAGTGTACTCAGCTGTAGATATCATCGCTCACTCAATTGAAGGATATTTTACCGCTACATATCATCCAGACCTTACAGCTTCTTATGTTGAAGCAAATATCAATACTGTTATCAAAACAACAGAAAAGCTACTTGCAAACCCTCAAGATTATGACGCAAGAGGAGAGTTTGCTTGGGCTGCTACAAATGCACTTAATGGTATAACATATCCAGGGATTGAGGGTGCTGTATCTCCTAATCACTTGATTGAGCATGCAATATCTGCTTTACATAATGTACCTCATGGTGCAGGCCTTTCAGTAGTAATGCCAGCTTGGATGAAGTGGTTCTATAAAGAAAATGAAGCTCAGTTTGAAAGATTTGCTAAAAATATATTTGGATTAAATAGTGCACTTGAGGGTATCAAAGCTTTAGAAGATTGGTTTAATAAAATCGGCTCACCTACAAGATTCTCACAATTTGATATCCAAGAGTCTGATTTAGATGCGATTGCTCAAAATGCATATGCAACTTCAGGATTTTTTGGGCTCAGTGAAAAATATACAAAAGAAAAGGTGCTTGAAATACTCAAATTAGCTCTTTAATCAACAAGAGGGAAGTGAAATGAAAAAGTATATACTACTTGTTATCTTCATAACAACTCAGCTTTTAAGTGCAGATAATATAAAGGAAAATACAATGCAAATCAGTATACAATCAAATAGACAAACAATTATTTATAAATTAAACAATTCACAAGCAGCAATTGAACTTTATAATCAACTTCCTATGGAAATATAAAGTTGAAAACTATAGTCATGATGAAAAGATTTTTTATCCACCAATAAAACTCTCTACTTTCAATACCCCTAAAGCCAATGCAAAAAATGGTACCTTAGCATACTATGCTCCTTGGGGTGATGTAGTTATGTTTTATAAAGATTTTGGAAGTGCTGGAGGATTATATGAGTTAGGAGAGGCGATTTTTGGTAAAGAAGATATAAAAGGTTTAGAGGGGATGATAACGATAAAAAAAGTAGATAAAAAGTAAAAATATTAATTATTTAATTAAAAAAAGAGGAGGGTACAAAAAGTACCACTCCCCTAAAGCCCTTTACATGTAAGACTTATTGAAGTTGTTCAAATGGATGAGCAACAACGTTTTTAGTGTCGATGATATAAGGGATAAGAGCTGTATGACGTGCACGTTTGATTGCAAGTTCAACCATTTCTTGGTGTTTTTTACAATTGCCAGTTAGACGACGTGGCATAATTTTATAACGCTCTGAAAGTGCGTGTTTTAAAACTCTTGTGTCTTTATAGTCGATATAATCTGTTTTTGCTTCGCAGTATTTGCAGTATTTGCGAGCATATTTTCTTCTTTCTGCTGCCATGTTATTTTCCTTTGTTTATGTTACTAAAATGGTATTTCATCTTCATCGATATCGATGTCTGGTATATCACTGCCACTATGTCTAGGTTCATTTGGTTGTTGGTAAGAACCATAGTCTTGATTGTTTTGTTGATAATTTAAATTATTTGAGCCATATCCTCCACCATCTTGTGGATTTTTTGCATCAAGCATTTGCAAGTTATCAACTGTCACAGAATGTTTACTTCGTTTTGCACCAGTTTGATCAGTCCATTGGTCTAGTTTTAATCTACCTTCAACAAGAACTTTTTTTCCTCGGCTAAGGTATTGATTTGCAATCTCCGCAGTACGCCCAAAAAAAGTAATATCAATAAAACATACTTCCTCTTTTTGTTCGCCATTTTGATTTTTAAATCTTCTATTTGTTGCTATACCTGTTGTACAAACGGCACTACCACTAGGTAAATATCTTAGTTCACAATCTCTTGTTAAATTACCAACCAAAATCACTTTGTTAAACATATTGGCTCCTTCGTTTTATGCTTCAGTTGCCTCTGTTGATGCTACTTCTTGAGCAGTCTCTACTTTTTTGTTATACTTTTCAACTGTTTTATTCCAGTGTGCTAACTCTTTTTTGTTTTCATATTTAACACTCATGAATTTGATAAAATCTTCATTGATACGAATATTACGTTCAACTTCAAGAATAGCAGAGGTTGGAGCTACAAAGTAGAATACTCCATAATAACCACGTTCAAACTTTTGTACTTTGTACGCAAGTTTTCTAGTACCCATGTCTTGGAAAGCAGCGATTTGCGCACCATTTTTCTCTAAAATTTCTTTTAGAAAACCAATTTTTGCTTGTAACTCTTCTTCAACAAGTGTTGGTTTAAGTACAAACAGTAACTCGTAATGTTTTGTCACATTATCTCCTTTTGGATTTAACCCTACTACAATTATGTAGAGTAAGGATATATTTAGAATGAGCGCAGATTATACTATTTTAAACTTTTTAAAAAGCTTAACTTACTAAAATAGCAAATTGCTAAGCTTTAACATTTGTTGTTCAAACCTATCCATATATTTGTTAAAAGTTTCAATTGTTCTGTTAGTTTTATAGATAAGAGATTTCATAAAAGTCCTTTAAATTTTTCTTATTGTAATTAAAATAAAAAATATGCTACAATTTTATTTCAAATTGAAATATTTTTTATAAAGGATTTTAAAATGCCAAACTTATCTGAGATTCTTGATAAAATAAAAGATATCCTATCTTCCGAAATTGGTGAAAAGAAAGTGTTTGATAAAGATGTTGCAACAGCACTCAATATCAATCAAATTACTCTTGCAACAATGAAAAGCAGAAATAAAATTCCTTATAAAGAGATTTTAGAGTTTTGTGCAAAAAAGCGTATTTCGATTAATTGGCTATTATATAATCAATTCGTAGAAAGTTTAGAAAGTGAAACTGAGAAATTTGCTCGTATTTGCTATTTTAAAGATATCTATGCAAGTGCTGGTGGAGGTGCTTTAAACTATGATGAAACAGATGAAAAGATAATGATAGATGAAGAGATTTTAGCCCATCTTGGTGGCGAGAAAAAAGCCAAAGACATACAAGCTTTAAATGTTATAGGGGATTCTATGGAGCCAACTTTAAATGATGGAGATATAGTTTTTGTTGATAGAAGCAGTACAAATCCCCATAGAACAGGTGTTTATATCGTTTCTACTCCTTATGGTCTTTTTATCAAAAGGTTGCAACTACAAGCAAATGGAACTGTAGCTTTAGTCTCTGATAATCCAAATTATTCAGATGAGATTGTATCGGTAAGTGACGTAGAAGTTTTAGGAAAAGTTGTAGGTAGTTTAACAAATAACATATAAGAGGACAAAGCCTCTTATATTAAAGTGTTTCTTTGATTTGGATACTTACGATTTTATCATTTTGATTGATACTATCAAGTACTTTCATACTTTGTTCATCATCTTTAGCGATTCCACCAAAAACAGTGTGCATACCATCTAAATGTGGTAAGTTTTCATAACATATAAAAAACTGACTTCCGCCTGTATCAGGACCTGCGTGAGCCATAGATAAAATACCTTTTGCGTGTTTAGAAGTGTTTTTCTTGCATTCGCACTTAATTGACCAACCAGGTCCACCAGTACCAGTACCATAAGGACATCCTCCTTGTGCAACAAAACCAGGAATTACCCTATGAAATGTAAGACCATTGTAAAATCCATCATTTGCTAAAGTTGCAAAATTTGCTACTGTATTTGGTGCTTCATCAACGAAAAGTTTGATATTCATTGTGCCATTTTCAGTTGTGATAACAGCGTATTGAAATTTATTTAATTCATCTTGTGTGTAGTCGTAGACTTTTAATCCAGCCACGTTAACCTCCTTAAATATTGAAAATCAATTCTAGCATATTTTAACTTGAGTAAGTGTTAGAAAGAGATGTTAGCTTAAATCTTGGAGTTTTTGGGGAGCTTGTTTTACCTCTTCTAAAAATTTTATCCAATTTCTGATTTTTAAATCTTCTTTGATGATATGATCAATCAAGCCTATTTTGATAAACTCTTCTAAAGCAAATTCTAACTCATCTATATCAAAAGAAGCTGAGTTCTTTAAAAGTTCATTTAACGAATTGATAATCTTTACATGTAAAGATTTATGTTCGGCTAAATCATTGAATTGAATACTCTCCATAAAAGTTTCTTCATCTTCAAAATGTTTTTGCATATAAGCGTATAATTTGATAATGCTCTCTTTCATATGAACTTTTTTACTCTTCTCTTTTTGGTGTGTAAATGCTTCATTTGCTAAAGCAAAAAGTTCTTTATGCTCAGCATCAATCGTTTCATTTCCTATGGTATAGATATTTTTCCACTCTATACAAGATGCTTTCACAGGATGTTTACTTGCCCACTGGGAAATCTTTTTGTCTTCGTAAACGATATGAGTGATAAACCACTGTTCTATAAAGTGTGCCAAATCTTTTTCAAGTTCATTTATCTCTTTTTGATTGACTGTTTTTAGGAAGTTATTCATAGAGATGATGATATTTTTATGAAGATTTTGATGTTCTTTTAGTTGGATATAATTAATTTTTTGCATATACTTCTCTTCATGTTGAAAATGAATTTTTGTATAGCTGATGAGTTCTTGAATGATAGATTTAATCTTGGCAATTTTTTCATTTCCTACAACTGCACTAAATGCACGCCCTGCGATTTCAAAAAGTTTTTTATGCTCTTTATCCACAGGTGTATAACCTATTAGGTATTCATCTCTCCAAGATACATTTGCCATGACTAATCCCTTAAAGCAATTTTTGAAGTTTAATTAAAGATGAGAGCAAAAATGTATTTTTATCAATATCTTTCATCTTTTTGAGTTTTAACTCGGCGTTTAAAAGAACTTCATAAAGCTTTTTATAAGTGTTTAAATCAATTTTAATACTATCGCTTGCTCTTTGTTTTGCGATTTGTGGAGGAAGGGGAAATCCTAGTATCTCCTTAGCATCATAATTTCCATGAATTTTGATATATAAATGAAAGAGTAGTAGGTTTGACAGATAAGCTTGGATTGCATTGATGATGCGAACTTCATCTGCTAAAGCATTTTCAAAAAGATTTTGAAAAGCTATGCTAATGTCCTCTTTTTTTAGGAGTGTTTCTATAAATTTGTCCATGCCAACGCTTCCTAACCCATACACTACCTTGTCGATGTCATTTACTGTGATTTCTTTGTTAAAAAGTTTAAGTTTTTCAAATTCATTAACACAAAGTGAAAGATTTTCCATATGCAATTGATACAGATGAGAAAGAGCATATCCTTGTATATTAAGACCCACATCTTTAGCTTTTTGCTGTAAGAGTTGTAAAGCTTCAGAGATAGCTGGCTTAAAAAATCTGACAAAATTTTTACCAAAAGACTTTGTGAGCTTTTTCGCTTTTGTTGCATCTCCAAAGTATTGATATAAAAAGTAGCTTTCTTGGCTTTTTTTACTTAAATCTATCAAGATATCAAGTTCTTTTTGAGGTAGAAGCTTGTCTGTTTTAAGAACTAAGATATTGTTGCCACCAAATAAAGAAGATTGGGATAAAAAGTTTTTTGCATGGCTAAAATCATACTCATCATAATGAACTAAAAGTTTTTCATCTTCACTTGTATTCCAGTAGCTGAGAATTTTTTCACTAAAATAATTGTTTTGAAAATCACACTCACCATATAAGAGTATAAAAGGCTCTAGTTTTTTTGTATGTAAAACCTGCTCAAGTTCTCTTTTGTACATGTAAAGCTTCTTAGAGTCTTTGTGTGATTTGTGCGTAGATTTTTGTAGAGGCAATGTCTACTTCTACAAATCTCAAAAGCACTTTTTCAAAAAGTTCAACATCCTCGTTAAGGACAAAGATTCTAGCTCCGACTATCTCGTCTTGAAGTTTTGCAATAGGTGTTTTTGAAGTATCGGTGATGATTGCTTTAAATTCATGTGACATGTTTTCTTTTGCCCATCTTGCAAATTTTCTATCCATATAATCCCAAGCAACTTTATCACTTTCTCTTTCTAAATTACTAATTTGTTCACAAAGTGTATCGATATTCTTTAAGAGAAACTCTTTTCTTTTTTCATCATGAACTAAATCAGCCTTTAAAAGACGATGAAGTGTCAAGTCACTATATCTTCTTATGGGAGATGTAAAGTGTGTGTAGCTATCAAAACCAAGACCAAAATGTCCTTTGTTCTCAGGTTCATATATGGCTTTTTGTTGTGCTTTGATAATGAGTTTATCGACTTCGTCACGCAAGTCTAACTTTTGAGCTTCTTCTTGAAGATGTTTGATAAGTAAAGGTAAATCAGGATGAAACCTTGCATGAATCCCTACTAAGGCTAAATTATTTAACAACTCTTCTATCTTTTCGTATGTTGGTTCGCCATGCGTTCTAAAGATTCCATACTTTAATCTTTTTGCAGCTGCTTTATTTGCTAAGAGCATACAATCTTCTATCAAGGAGTGTGAATCAGTTTGTGCTTCTATGTATGTTTGAACTAGATTTTGGTTCTCATCAACTCTCATACGGACTTCACTAGAGTGAAATTCAAATGCATCTTTCAATCTCTTTTTTCTAACTCTTTGCATAAAATGATAAAGTGGTAAGAGATACTTCAAAATCTCCTCATCAACAGGTTTAGCCTCAGAGAAGTCTTTTTCTAAAAATCTATCAATTTCATCGTAAGTGTAGCGTCTTTTAGAGTGGATAATCGCGTTTAGTAGCTCTTCTTTCACAGGCTCTAAAGTTTGGCTGTCTAAAGTGATTTTAAATGTAAAAGCCAATCTATCTGTATCTGGTTTGAGTGAGCAGATGTTTTCACTTAAACTTCTTGGTAGCATGGGGATTGATTTGTGAGGAAAGTAGATTGAAAATCCTCTTTTTTTCGCTTCTTTATCCGTAGGCCCCATGTCAAAAAGGTATTCACTAACATCAGCAATAGCAACATAAAGAGTGGAGGTTTTTTCATCAAAGTAAATAGCATCATCAAAATCTTTCGCATCTACTGGGTCGATAGTACAAAAAGGAAGATGTGTAAGGTCTACTCTTTGTGGATATAAAGATTTTTCAACATAGTTCCCATGGCTAGAAGCTTCTAATTCTGCTTCTTTACTAAAAAATTCGGTTTTTTCAAAAAGAGCTAAGGAGATTTTTTCATCAACACTCGGGTCATCTAAAACTCCTAATACTTCTTGAATCGTTCCATGTTCATTATCGATTTTCAAGACTGTATTTTGAGGTAGCTGTTTTAAGGATTTTTGAGATGCTGCAATCTCATGAACAAGGTTTGTTTTTATATTTATTCCAACGATTTTGTTAGAGACATTTTTAGTATAAACTACACTTGTTGCATGAGCTCTTTTGATGATATAAATAACCTTGGCTTTTGCCCTGCCTTTTGTTCCAGGGAGTTTTTTAACTGCAACTATATCTCCTTTCATAGCCCCTTTTGTATCGTGGGGTTCAACGAGGAGGTCTTTGAGGTTTTTTGTTGAAAAAGTCTCAACAAAACCTGTTCCATTAAAAGCAAGGTCTAATTTTCCAAAGCGATATCTGGAATCTAGTTTATAAAAATCCTTTCTTTGCGAAACAATTTTAAGTTTGACTAATTCTTGTAAAAGTGAGATATACGAGGATGGAACCTCCTCGCTTGATAGCCCTTGGCTTAAAGAGAGGAGAAATTCATTCACTGTTGTTTTACTTTTTGAATTGCTTGTAAAAATGAATCTTGGTCTAAATCAAAATTTGATAAAACTTCCAAGGCATTTGAGATTTGATTGTCATCTAAGATACCAAAGATGTTGATACAAGATTTGATGACTAAAAGAGCACTTGAATATGCTTTGATGTGTTCAGGAGTGTTTTCAGGAAGATTAGAATATCTAATCGCTTCAACAAGTTCTGTCTCTAAATTCCATTGTTCAAAAATCTTTGCTGTTATCTCTTCGTTGCTAAAACCAACAATCTCATATTCTATATTAGAAACATCTTGCATATTTTTTGCAAGTGAGAGTTTTTGTTTAAATTCATCTGTTTTTTCTTGTTCCATAATTTCATGAGCGATAACGATTTTTCCAACTTCCATCATAAAAGCAGCTGGAACTAAAATATCCAACATACTTCTATCAACTTTTGAGTACCAGTTAAACATAAGAGCACTTTGTGCAACGCTAATCTCTAAAAAACTAGAGTTACTGATACCATATGGAGAGAGATCAATTTTTATGTTTTGCTTTATAGCACTTGAAAGAGCAAATCCTCGGATGGTAGCCATGCCAAAAAGTGAGATTGCATGAGAAATATTTTTAATTTCTCTACTAAAACCATATAAAGGAGAATTAGAAGATTTTAAGATATTTGCAGTAAGCATTGGATCGCCCTCAACGACTTTCACAAGTTCGTTTAGAGAACTGTTTTTATCAGTACAAATCTTTTGTATTTTCATAATGGTGTCATCAAGAGGTGGTAAGGCTTTTATCTTTTTTACAATGCTACTATCCATATTTCTTCCATAATATTGATTTCTTACGTCAAATCTTAACCTATTTCTCTTTATAAAATCCTTTTGTTATTTTAAAAATCTATTCTTCTAAAAATATCTTTTTTAGAGGTTACTAAGTAAAATTTTTATAGAATATCTAAATTTATTTAATTTGGTAAGGAAGAGTAATGGCAATTACAGTTTATTATGACAAAGATTGTGACTTAAGTATTATTAAAAGTAAGAAAGTTGCAATGATAGGTTTTGGTTCTCAAGGACACGCTCATGCTGAAAACTTAAGAGACAGTGGTGTTGATGTTGTTGTTGGTCTAAGAAAAGGTGGAAGTTCTTGGGCAAAAGCAGAAGCAAAAGGTTTTAGCGTTAAAACAGTTGCTGATGCAACAAAAGAAGCTGATGTTATTATGATTTTGCTTCCTGATGAGATGCAAGCTGATGTTTTTGAAGAAGAGATTAAACCAAACCTTGAAGAAGGAAATGTAATTGCATTTGGTCATGGTTTTAACATTCATTATGGTCAAATAAAACCACCAAAAGGGATTGACTGTATCATGGTTGCTCCAAAAGCTCCTGGTCATACAGTAAGAAATGAGTTTGTAAATGGTGGAGGGATTCCTGATCTTATAGCTATCGCTCAAGATGCAAGTGGCAATGCTAAAAATATCGCTCTTTCATATGCAAGTGCAATCGGTGGTGGTAGAACAGGTATCATCGAAACAACTTTTAAAGATGAGACAGAGACTGACTTATTTGGTGAGCAAGCTGTTTTATGTGGAGGAGCTACTGCTCTTGTTCAAGCTGGTTTTGAAACACTTGTTGAAGCTGGTTATGAGCCTGAGATGGCGTATTTTGAGTGTTTACACGAACTTAAACTTATCGTTGACTTGATGTATCAAGGTGGAATTGCAGATATGCGATACTCTATCTCTAACACAGCAGAGTATGGTGATTATGTAAGTGGTCCTAGAGTAATCAATGATGAGAGTAAAAAAGCGATGAAGCAAATCCTAAAAGAGATTCAAGATGGTCGTTTTGCAAAAGACTTTATCTTAGAGAGAAAAGCAGGATATACTCGTATGAATGCTGAAAGAGCAAATACAGAGAGAAGTCTTTTAGAACAAACTGGTAAAAAACTAAGAGCTATGATGCCTTGGATTACTTCTAAAAAAATCATCGATAAAGATAAAAACTAAATATATCTAAACTTTACATGTAGAAGAGAAATTCTCTTCTACATTACTATCTTAAATAACAAAAAGGTTGTGTGCTTATGGGTACTATAATAACTGTAACTTCAGGAAAAGGTGGAGTTGGCAAATCAACAACAACAGCAAATCTAGCCGTGGGCTTAGCGAATTTGGGTAAAAGAGTTGTAGCGATAGATTTTGATATAGGGTTGAGAAATCTTGA
Source organism: Sulfurospirillum sp. UBA12182 (assembly GCA_002742765.1). Taxonomy (GTDB): domain Bacteria; phylum Campylobacterota; class Campylobacteria; order Campylobacterales; family Sulfurospirillaceae; genus UBA6810. The sequence continues at coordinate 10,579 of DLUF01000018.1, forward strand.
TATGATTTTAGGACTTGAAAATCGTATAGTCTATGATGTTGTTGATGTTATGGAAGGAAGATGTAACCTACCACAAGCTTTGATTAATGATAAAAAAGCGAAGAGTCTCTATTTTTTGCCTGCTAGTCAAACAAAAGATAAAGATGTCTTACAAAAAGAGAAAGTCAAAAAACTCCTAGAAACTCTCAAAGCAGATTTTGATATCGTGCTTATAGACTCTCCAGCAGGGATAGAGAGTGGTTTTGAACACTCTATATTTTTAGCTGATAGAGCGCTCATAGTCTCTACACCAGATGTCAGTTCAGTTCGCGATGCTGATAGGGTTATAGGAATCATTGATGCAAAAAGTGAAAAAGCAAAAAATGGTGAAGAGGTTGAAAAACACGTCATTATCAACAGGCTAAAACCGCAGATGGTCGAATCTGGCAATATGCTTAGTACAGAGGATGTTTTAGGGATTTTAGCACTTCCTCTTATCGGTGTTGTTCCAGACGATGAAGATATCATAAGTTCTACAAATATGGGTGAGCCTATCATCTATAAAGAGAAGTCTTTAGCTGCAGAGAGTTATAGAAGAATCGCTCGAAGAATTTTAGGCGAAGAGGTTGCATTTTTAGATTTAAAAGCGAAGAAAGGGCTCTTTTCATCTCTCAAAGGAATCTTTAAATGAGTTTGATAGAGAAAATTTTTGGCAAAAAAAAGGGTAGTGCCGCTGTTGCAAAAGATAGATTGACTATCATGCTCGCTCACGAGAGAGTGGATTGTAAACTTCCTTATTTAGATGCATTGCGAAATGATTTAATAGAAGTTATCAAAAAATATACACATGTTGATGATGTTAAGATAACTTCGCATAACAACCAAAGTATAGATATGCTTGAGGTCGAGATAACTTTAGGGAAAAAATAGTTGCGTAAAAAAAGAAAAAAATCTTTAAAAAAAATCTCTCCAACATCGCTTTTTTCTAAAAAAAATTTAGCTATTTTTCTTATAATATTTTCTTTGCCTATCATGGGGATTTTTGCATTGAATTATCTTGATGTTTTCCAAAAAGAAAAACAAGAATCAAACATCGATCACTCAACGCAAAAGCTTATGGATAAGATGAAAAAAATGCTTGATGATGAGAAAAATCGCCTCACTTTGGAAGTGCAAAAAAACACTGACTCAAACGATAGCACATATCAAAAATATCCAAAACTTCCTCCAGTGATAACTTATAAAAAAGAGCAAGAAGTTAAAAAAACAGATGAGCATTTTTCAGAAATTAGCGATTATAAAAAAAGTTTAGAACAACTTGATAAAGATGAAGATGTAAAAATCACAAAAAAACCTTATATACAAACAGGAAAACCAAAACTTGCTATCATCATAGATGATGTCTCTTATGAGCATCAAGTAAGAATGATAGAAAACATTCCTTATAAAATCACACCTAGTTTTTTCCCTCCAACCTCAAGACATCCAGATACAGTCAAGCTCGCTTCTAGGTTTGAGTTTGCCATGATACATCTACCTATGGAAGCTTTAAGTTATACAAAGCCAGAACCAAGTACATTAGTGGTATCTGATTCTTCTTTGGTGATGCAAAAAAGGATAAGAGAGCTGAAAAAACTTTTTCCTAGGATTAGCTACTACAATAACCATACAGGAAGTAAATTTACCGCTAATCAAGAGGCTATGGATAGACTTTTTCAAGTCTTTAAAGATGAAAATTTATCTTTTGTAGATAGTAGGACAACTGCCAAAACAAAAGCTCCTTTTGTAGCACAAAAGTATGGGATGAATCTTCTCTCAAGAGATGTGTTTTTAGATAATGAGATAGAAAAAAATGCTATACAAAAGCAACTTGTCAAAGCTGTTAATTTAGCGAAAAAGCATGGATTTGCAATCGCAATAG
>DLUF01000075.1 GCA_002742765.1 Sulfurospirillum sp. UBA12182
TGATTTGCTCAGTAAACCAGAGTGAATTTTTGCCACCTAAAAGATTTGGAGTCAGATAATTTCCTAAAGTGAGCATAAAAACTACAATAGAGCCAGAAACAATCCCAGGTGCCGCGTAGGGAATGATGATTTTAAAAAAGATGACAACTTTTGAAGCACCCAAATCAAGAGCAGCTTCGATATAGCTATCATCCATCCCCTCTAGCGCAGAGATGAGAGGGACGACCATAAAAAGCATCGAGGTATAAACCAACCCCATAATCATCGTTGCATCATTGTAGAGCATTTGAATAGGCTTGTCGATGAGTCCAAGGTTTAGTAAAAAGTAGTTCATCACTCCACTTTCTCGAAGTAAAATCATCCATCCATAGACACGTACAAGTTCACTCACCCAAAAAGGCATCAGCAAAAGAATCGTCAAAAATCCTTTGTATTTTGGAGAGACAATCTTTGTGATGTAAAAAGCGATAGGAAAAGTGACACAAAAAGTAAGTATCGTCACTAAGATAGAGTACATAGCAGTTCTTGCAAAAGTAAGCCAGTAAACTTTTTCGCTAAAAAACTCTTTGTAATTCCCCAAACTCCAAACCATGTCACCCATGTCATTTTCAAATTTTAAAGACATCAACAAAAGGTCAATTTGTGGCAAAACGATGAGTAAAAAAAGCCATAAAAAAACAGGGGTAAAAAAGATAAAAAACCCAAATCTTATATGTTTATTCATGCTTGATAACACCTACAATCTTCCGTATGAACCCCTGCTTTGATGATGTCATTTTTTTGAATATGAGTAAACTCTCTGTTTTGTGGCAATGAAACCATGATTTCATGAGAATTATCTAAAAAATTTGCCAAGATTTTTGTGTTTGAGCCATCAAAAAGAATCGTTTTGACTTTCAAATCAAAATAGTTCATATCCAAAGCATCAGGTTTCGGAAAAAGTGCGATTGCTTCAGGTCTGATGAAGAGCCTACACTCATTGTTTATATTTTCGTCTATGAAAATAGATGAAAATTCAAGTCCTTCTTCCGTACGGATAGAGTTTTCGCTCGTTTTCTTAGCTAAAAACTGATTTGTCTCACCAACAAATCCTGCAACAAAACTCGTTTTTGGATTTGCATAGAGGTTTTGAGGAGTATCTATCTGTTCCAATTTTCCTTTGTTCATTACAGCTACTTGGTCACTCATTACCAAAGCTTCAGATTGATCATGGGTGATATAGATAAAAGTTGTGCCAATTTCATTTTGCAATTTTTTTAGCTCTATCTTCATCTGTTCTCGCAACTTCAAATCCAAAGCACCAAGAGGTTCATCTAAAAGAAGGATAGATGGGGAGAGAACAAGTGATCTAGCTATAGCAACCCTTTGTCTTTGCCCACCTGAGAGTGCTTGAACATTATACTTTTCATAACCACCAAGTTGTACCCGCTCTAGCATAGAGCTTACTCTTGATTGTATCTCTTTTTTGCCTATATTTTGTCGCTTTAAGCCAAAAGCGATATTTTCAGCAACATTCATCATGGGGAAAAGCGCTAAATTTTGAAAAACAAGATTGACTGGTCTTTTGTTTGGTGCAACTCCTACCATCTCTTTGGAGTTAATCAAAATACTACCAGACGTTGGTTCTAAAAATCCAGCTATCATCCTAAGCAACGTTGTTTTTCCACAACCTGAAGGTCCAAGTATAGAAAAAAACTTCCCCTCTTCTACTTGAAAGTTCACTCCATCGACTGCCTTAAAATCTCCAAAATTTTTCTTAAGGTCAACTATTTCTAAAACATTTTGCATTCATCTTCCTAAGAAAAGGGGATTTTTCATCCCCTTTTTACATTTTTATTGTGCTGATTTTACTAAATCTAAGATTTTTCCTTCGATTTTTTCTAACTTTTCTGGTACTGGTGGATACCATTTGATATTGTCTATATCTGCTTGGCTAAATGTTCTCTCAAAGTTATCCTTTTTTTCTGCATCTAAAAGTGCTGTCGCTCCATTTGATGCTGTACCATAACCTTGGTCGTTTGTAAAATAGGCTGCATTTTCTGGCTCTAACATAAAGTTAATCCACTTATACGCACCCTCTACATTTTGAGATTTTGCTGGGATTGCAAAAGTATCAATCCAACCAAGTGCACCACTTTTTGGAGCTACGAAATCAATATCTGGATTTTCTTTATGGAGTTTCCAACCACCTCCATCCCAGCCCATAGCAACTACAACTTCTCCGCTTCTTAGCATCTCTAAAAGAGCATCTCCATTTGACCAATAGTTGTTAACTGATGGCTTTGCCGCTATCAAATCTTTTCCAACTTCATCCATCAATTTTTCATACGCTTTTGCATCACTATATTTTGCAAATGGATCGTCTCCTTTAGCAAATGCAACACCTATAAGTGTTGGTCGTTTTAATCTATAAGATATTTTTCCCTTATATTTTGGGTTAAGTAAGTCACTGTAATCTTTTGCATCAGGGGCAAGTTTTTTGTTTACAATCAAGCCTGAAGTTCCATAGCAAAAAGGAACAGCATACGAAGCATTTTCAAGCTTAGTGTTTTTTTGAACAGCACTTAGCATTGAAGGTATAAAAAGCTTTGTGTCAATTTTTGAGTAATCCATAGGCATATAGATTTTGTATTTTTCTTGCACGGAACTGATTCTATCTTGAGAAGGTTGTGCTAAATCAAAACCGCCACCTCTTGTCGCTCTTAGTTTTGCTATCATCTCTTCGTTATTTGAGTATGTAAGCTCAACTTTGATACCTGTTTGCTTCTCAAACTTTTCTACTAATGCATCTGGTGCATAACCTTTCCAAGTAAGAATCCTCAAAGTCTCTTGAGCCATCAAGGTTCCACTAAACGCAAGCGTTGCAGCAAGCGCAACACGAGTTAATCTTTTCATTTTTTCTCCTAAATTTGAATATCCGTTTATTATAGGTAAAAAACATAACACAATAGTTACATGTAAAGCTTTAAATACTCAAATCTAAAATTTTCTTTGCTTTTTGTAACTTTTCTTCATACAATGTATCGCTCCAAGCAAATTGCTCTTTTAAAATCAAGGTAACATCTTCTAAACACTCTTTTGCAGCTTCTATGTCTATCAAAGCTAAATTTGAGCGACGAACAAGAAAATCCAAAGGCTCTTTTACAAACTCATGCAAAATAGCATAGTAAACCTCGGCACTAAGGATTTCATAGTTTTTATGAAGCTTTTTATCTCCATATTTTTGTATAAAAGCAACAACTTCAAGCGCACAAGACCCATAAGTATCTATAAGATGCTTTTGTGTAGCACTACAAAGCCCAAAAGATTCTAGTTTTTTTCTCACCACATCCCTAGACTCTTCGCTTCCTATAAGTTTAAAATCTTTTGTTTGAGAAGCACCTATAGTTTTATTTGCGAACATTGGGGCAACAAAACACATCAAATCCTCTGCCATCTTTCGATAAGTTGTCCATTTGCCACCTGCTATACTCACTAAACCAGAGTTTGATTGTGTGATGAAATGCTCTCTTACTAACTCTTTGGTGTTGCTAATATTTTCACTCACTATCAAAGGTCTTAATCCAGACCAAGAGGAGAGAATATCGCTTTTTGCAATCTCTATAGAAAAGTACTTTTTAAGATGTCGCAACAAGTAATCAATCTCTTTTTCACTAACCATTGGACACTCTTCGATCTTTGCTGGCTCATCTGTTGTTCCCACTAAACATTTATCAAGATACGGCAACATAAAAAGAACTCTTCCATCTTCTGTTTTGGGTATCATCAAGCCCTCATCGTTAGGTAAAAACTTTTTATCTAACACGATATGAATCCCCGAACTTGGGGTCACAAAATCAACAACACTGTTATCATCGAGTCTTCTTAGTGTGTCACAAAAAACTCCTGTTGCGTTTACTACTACATGAGAGTTGAGTTCATATGTTTGGTTTGTAAGTTTGTCTTGAAGCCGAACGCCTGAAATCTTTTTATCTTTATATAAAAATCCGATAACTTGTGTGTAGTTTTTGACAACACAACCTTTTGCTTTTGCACTTTGAAGCAAAGCAAGAGTCATGCGAGAGTCGTTAAACGCTCCATCAAAATAGCGAACTCCTCCCTTAAGCCCCTCTTTTTTTACATATGGGAAAAGTCTTAAAATCTCTTTTTTGCTCACAATTTGCGTTTTGCCTAAGCTTTTTTTTCCAGCAATCAAATCGTAAATACTCAACCCCATAAAGATGTAAGGGATTTCGTACCATTTGTATAGAGGCGTGACTAGTGTGAGTTTTTGTGAGAGGTGAGAAGCATTTTTTAAAAACAAATCTCTTTCACTCAACCCCTCTTTTACAAGGTGGTATTGAGAGAGATTGAGTGATTTTATCGCCGCTTCCAGATAGCGCACACCCCCATGAATGAGTTTTGTACTACGGCTACTTGTACCTTGTGAGAAATCATTTTTTTCTACAAGAATGACTTTTAAACCACGCAAAGTTGCATCTAGTGCTATGCCAGCTCCACTAGCTCCTCCACCGATGATAATGAGGTCAAACTGAGTATTCATATTTCACTTTTTTAAAAGATTTTAAACATACTAACTTAAAGTTACTTGTTCTAGCCTTTAAAAATTTTCATAAATTCATCCTTCTTACATGTAAGGCTTTGGTTTACCCAAATAGTATCCTTGGAGATAATCTACTCCCAAAGATATAACGATATCTTGTATCATTTCTGATTCAACATACTCGGCTATTGTTTTTGCATGAAAACCTTTTGACATGTTTACAATAGCCTCTACAATCATCCTAGACCCCTCTGAGATATCCAAATTTTTTATCAAAGAGCCATCGATTTTTATATATTCAGGTTTCAGCTTCAAGATATTTTCCATACTAGAAAAACCGCTTCCAAAATCATCTATGGCAATTTTACAACCATATTGCCTCATGGTTGATACAAAATTTTCTACGATAGTAAAATCTTTAAGACAATCTGATTCAACAATTTCAAATACGATATTTTTTGGGTAAGGAAATTTTTTTATTTTCTTTGTTACATAGTCACAAAAATTTTTATCTTCTATGTCTGTATAACAGATATTTAAACTAAAGTTCGCATCTTTATCATAAAAATACTCGAAAACTTTTTCGACCATAATTCGAGTCATTTTTTTATACAATTTAATCTTTTTTGCAACTTCTAAATAGGCAAATGCAGAATCAATTTTTTGATTTTTTTCATCTACTAGTCTCATTAATGACTCGTATTTTATAGGCTCTGTTTTACAAGCTGAGTAAATCGGTTGAAAATAAGGAACAATCGCTCTGTCATCTACACATTTTTTTAAAAAAAGTGCCTCTTTTAGAAGTTTTGTTTGAGTGATTGGGTTAGTAGTTATCGTAAGAATATCAAAGTTGATATCTAAGATTCTATCCAAAGAGGACAAAGCATTGTATCTTTTTTGTTTTATAAGCATATCTTTTAAAAAAACTCTAATATAACTAAAAAAGGCATTTACATAGCAACTTGGAAGATGTGTTTTGACAAATGCCTCTCGTATCATATAGAGTTGTTTAAAATACTTCTCATCGTAAACTCCGCTAAAAAGGCTCAAAAACCAATTTCTCAGAGAGATTTCATACACTTCAAACACTTTTTTATCTTCAAAAAGCATTTCCAAAGAATCAAATTCAAAAATAAACTCACTAAAATCTCTCACAAATTTTTCTAAATTTTTTTCTGCGAATCGCTTGGATTTTCTTAAAATCAAAGCATCTTCTTGTGTAAATCTATAACGATATAGCTTTGTTTTTAGACTCTTTTTCATAGTTTACATACGCTTAAATCAAGTTCTAAATTCTGAAAGTTTGTTGTTGAGTGTTTCAGTCATCTTATTCATATGTTCAGCTGCACCTGCGATTTCTTCGACACTTCTTGCATTTTCAGATGTTAGATTATTTACCTGCTCAATTTTATGCATCATCTGTGTTATGTCATTTCCTGTTTGTATATAGTTATTAACAGTTTTTGAAGCCATTTGAGTTGCATTTTCCATAATACCAGTAAGACTGTTTATCTTAGATTCAACATGAATCGCTGTTTGACTTAACTCTTCTACTTTTTTGGAATTTGCCGTCATCTGTTCACTTGAATCCATGATGGATTGAACGATAACATTGATAGTAGCATTTATCTCTATGAGACTTTTTTGAGTTCTCTCAGCAAGCTTTCTCACTTCATCAGCAACAACAGCAAAACCACGTCCATGAGAACCAGCTCTTGCCGCTTCTATAGCTGCATTTAATGCTAAAAGATTTGTTTGATCTGCGATATCACTTATAACAAGTAATACCTCTTTTACTTGTTCTGTATCATTACTTAATCTTTGTATTTTATTTGCTAATTCAACTTCGACTAAAGCGCTTGATTTTATATCTTCCATCAAATCTAAAATAACTTCATTTGCCTCTTTCAAAAATCCATTTGCTTCTTCTAAATCATCTTTAGAAGCCTTAGCCCCACTGATACTCATCTGCATCTCTTGTTTCATAGTGTCGGCTTGTTTGGTTGTGTTATTTACCACAACAGTAGATTCTTCTAGGAGTTGCCCTACCGATAAAGATGTGGTTGAGAGTTCATGCGATATAGAAGAGTTTTCATTTGATAAATTTTTTGCATCCGCAATCAACAATCTCACTTTTTCTATAAATTTATTGATTTCATGGCTCATTTTAGCGATTTCATCATTGCTTCTTATCTCAAGCTTTTTCGTTAAATCACCATCTCCACTAGAGAGTTCTTTTGCATGTTCAATCATATTTTTCAAAGGTGTAACGATATATTTTTTAATTAATAGCATATTGAGAGTTGTTATAAGTAAAACAATCACAAAGGCTATCAATAAAGAGTTTACTACCTCTTTGTTTTTTTGCATTTTTGCTTTATCTTCAAAAATTTTCAAATCTTCTTCTACATCATCTACGTATATTCCTGTCCCAATAATCCAAGATAGAGGTTCAAAAGGGAGAGAATAAGAAAACTTTGGCATTGGTTGTCCATCTTTTACTTTAGGAAAACTATACTTTACTAAGCCACCTCCTTTTTTACCTATTTCTATGAGTTCTTCGATAAATTTCACTCCATTACTATCTTTAAGATAAATCAAATTTTTCCCCTCTAAAGACTTATCTGTTGGCATCACAATACTTGTTCCATCATATTTATAAACAAAAATATAGCCACTTTTATCGTCTGAATATGAGATATCATTTACTCTTTTTTTTAAGATGGCTACTATCTCCTCATCTGTTTTTCCAAGATTTTTTTCCTCTTGATAGATGGATTCCATCATAGATTTGGTCGTTAAAACAATATCTTTTAATTTGCTCTTTTTTTCATCGTACATTGTCTTTTCATATTCAATGAAAAAATCATCTGTTATCTTTTCGATACTTCTTTTTGAAAGCATAGAATCTGCAAAACCTAAAAAACAGACAGATATAACAACTGTTAAAATTACCCGCATTGATATATTCATACAACATCCTTTTAAATTAATAGCAAATGTTACAATATAAAATGGTCGAAAAAGTGTCGTTTTAAGCAAACTTTTTATTATAAAGAACTTGTTAGAATTAAAGATTGATTTAATTTTTGTTTTTGATTACTACAGGAAAAGAATGAATCTTCTCTTTATTTCTAATGATCCCTCTACAAAAAAGGATTTATCTAATTTTTTGCAACTCTATTTTGATAAAGTTTTGTATATAGACAACACAAAAAAATGTCATAAAGCTTTAAAAAAAGAGAAGATAAGTTTGATTATTTTAGATGTTAATGATACCTATTTTTCAGAACTTATATTTTTACAAGAGTTTCGAAGAATCGACACCAAAACAAAAATCATCATGCTATCAAATCTTTCAAATGTCCATTTTCTCATAGAGTTAATCTCTTTAAGGCTTACAAAATATGTCTTAAAACCTATCAATCTAAAGTATTTTAGAGAAATTATATTTTCTGCTATAGATGAGATTAAAAAAGAGCAGTATGATAACAACATTGTCTATCTTGTAGAAAATTACAGTTGGAATATCGCCTTAAAAAAACTCTTTAAAAACAACGTAGCTGTTTATCTCACCAAAAGTGAAATCACAATTTTTAAATATTATTGCAATCATAGAAATGAAATTTTTTCTTATTTTGATATTTTGGATATTTTAGATAGAGATTGTGAAGGTGATGTCAATAAAGCAAAAATGATTCTAAAAAGACTTAGAAAGAGATTGACTCCAGAAATCATAAAAAACATTTATGGGCTTGGTTATAGATTCAATACCACCTCTTGTAAAAACAGTTCAAAACACTCTCATTAAATTCTTTTAGCTCTTGTATTTCTATGCTATACTTAAGCCATCAAATCTCTTAGAACCCTTATTTTATCGTTTAAGGACTTTTATGAAATATTTAATGGCTATCGACGCAGGCACAGGAAGTATCAGAGCAGTTATATTTGATACTTTAGGCAATCAAATCGCTATGGCGCAAAAAGAGTGGGTACATGTACAAGAGCTAAATGTTCCAAACAGTATGAGCTTTGAGTATGGCAAAAACTGGCGATTAGTGCTCTCTTGTATCAAAGAGTGTATAGAAAAATCGAGTATAAATCCAAAAGAGATTTTAGCTTTGAGTGCTACTAGTATGCGTGAGGGTATCGTACTTTACGACAAAGAAGGTCGTGAACTTTGGGCGGTTGCAAATGTTGATGCAAGAGCGAGCGAAGAAGTCTCTTACTTAAAAACAAAGTTTCCTCACTTAGAAGAGGAGTTTTATGCCTTGTCTGGTCAAACTTTCGCACTTGGTGCTTTGCCTAGGATTCTTTGGTTAAAAAATCACAAACCCGAAATTTACGAACAAGTTGCCTTTATCTCGATGATTGGAGATTGGATTCTTTATCGTCTTAGTGGCAAGATCGCCGTTGATCCAAGCAATGCAGGGACAACAGGGATTTTTTCTCTCAAAACAAGACAATGGGCTAAAGAGATGGCATCAAAAATAGGTATAAAAGATGATATCTTTGTTCCTGTTTTAGAGACTGGTAGTGTTCTTGGAAACGTTACATGTAAAGAATCTGGTTTATGCAAAGAGACCAAAGTTGTCATGGGTGGGGGCGATGTGCAACTAGGCTCTGCTGGGCTTGGCGTGATAAAAGATGGTGATGTTGCAGTTTTAGGTGGCTCTTTTTGGCAACAAGTTGTCAATATCCAAGCAAACACAAAGCCACCTCTTGATATGAGTATCAGGGTCAATCCACATGTTATCCAAGGTTTATCGCAAGCTGAAGGGATTACTTTTTTTAGTGGGCTTGTGATGCGCTGGTTTCGAGATACTTTTTGTGAAATCGAAAAAGAAGAAGCACTACAAAGAGGTTGTGATACCTATACGCTCTTAGAAGAAAAATCCAAAGATATCCCAGTTGGAAGCTATGGGATTTTACCGATATTTTCTGATAGCATGAAATACGGAAACTGGTATCATGCGAGTCCTAGTTTTATAAATCTTAGTTTAGAAACAACCAATCGCTTTGCGATGTTTAAAAGTTTACAAGAAAATGCTTGTATCTTAAGTGCTATAAATCTGGAAAAAATTAAAAAATTTACAAATATCTCATTTGATACCATCGTTTTTGCAGGAGGAGCAAGTAAGGGTGCTTTATGGTCTCAAACGCTAGCAGATGTAACAGGTTGCAAAGTGAAAATCCCTCAAGTAAAAGAAGCAACTGCTTTAGGGGCTAGCATGGCAGCTGGAGTTGGTGCTGGAGTTTATAAAAGTTTAGAAGAAGCCTCTTTGAAGCTTGTTACTTGGGAAAAAGAGTATGTACCAAACATGCAAAATCATCTTGCATATCAAGAGATACAAAAAAAGTGGCAAAAAGTCTATGAAGTCCAGTTGAAACTTGTAGATGAGGGACTTACAACCTCTATGTGGAAAGCACCTGGACTATAGTTTTAAAGTAATTCAAATCAAAAATTATTCTCATCGAAGATGAAGCTTCAGTGAGAGGAATTTTTAAGAAATTACTTTCTTAAAAAGGAGACATTAAATGAAATTAACAAATGAAAATGAACACGAATATAGATACAAAACACATGGTCCAAAGTATCTCACACAAGGACCGATGGTTGATATGGGAGTTGTTGTCATAGGAGTTGGGGAAGAGCATCCTTGTCACAAGCATGAGCATCAAGAGGAGTCATTTTTGGTTTTAGAGGGAGCTTGTGCAGTCTATCTTGATGGCAAAAGAGTTGTTATACAAAAAGGGGATTATCTCCAGTGTGATGTAGGAGAATCTCACATGTTTATCAATGAATTTAATAAGCCATTTAAAGCAGTTTTCATCAAAGCACCCCATCTTGATTTTAAAGATTCTGTCTATATAGACTGGAAACCTGGTATGGAATTTATAAAAGATTAACAATCTCGTTATACAATAGTTTTAAAAAAAACGAGGAGTTAGATATGAGATACATTACTATTTTTTTGAGCCTTTTTTTACTCTATGGTTGTGCAACAAAAGTAGATACAAACACTTTAGCAATTCCTAAAAATCTTATTCAAAAAGAGTATTATACATACGATGGGCATGAAGGAAAGATAAGTGCTTATTTCTTCTCAAACAAGCAAGGAGTTTTACATGTAAGTTCATATATTACTTATATCCCTTTTGATATAGACGATACACTCTACTCCCCTTTTTCTTCTGTCAAACTAACACTAGATAGATACTCAAAAGCCGACACGATAGAAGAAGCCATGGAAGAGAGTGTCCAAAAAAACGCTCAAAGAAAACTTTTTCTCAACAAAAGTGAATATATCGTAGATAGGGATTTTGCTTTTGATCTTATCCGTGAAATCCAAAATTACAACAAAAAACAAGAAAGAGATGATAGAAACAAAGATGACTCTGGAGCAGGAGGAATGATAATAATTCCATAACTTGATACAAATACACTAAAGAATAATCAAATTTTTTTATCAACTATATTGAAATCTTGTCAGTTTTATGTTAAAATTGCCAAAAAAATATAGGAGAAATATAATGTCAAAACATCAATTTCAAACAGAAGTTACTCAACTTTTAGATTTGATGATACACTCTTTATACTCAAACAAGGAGATTTTTTTACGTGAGCTTATCTCTAATGCTTCAGATGCACTTGATAAACTCAATTACTTAACACTCACTGATGAAAACTACAAAAACCTAAACTACCAACCTCGCATCGATATCAGTGTTGACAAAGAGGCAAAAACGCTTACTATCAGCGATAGTGGTATCGGTATGAATGAGGAAGATTTAGTAGAAAACTTAGGTACGATAGCAAGAAGTGGTACAAAATCATTCATACAAAACCTAAGTGGTGACGCGAAAAAAGACTCCTCGCTTATCGGTCAATTTGGTGTTGGATTTTACTCAGCATTTATGGTTGCAAGCAAGATAGAAGTAACAACTCGCAAAGCAGGTGAAACAGATGCATTTATGTGGGTTAGTGAAGCTGGGGCAGAGTATGAAATAACAAAAGCACAAAAAGATACACACGGAACAAGCATTAAAATCTATCTCAAAGAGGATGAAAGTGAGTTTTTAGAATTTTATAGACTTGAAGGAATCATTAAAAAGTACTCAAATCATATTCCATTTGGTATCTGGATGGATAAAGAAGAGACAATCTATCCTGAAAAAGAGGATGAAAAACCTACAAAAGAGATTAAAAATGTACAAATCAACAAAGCAAGTGCGCTTTGGAGATTAAGCAAAAACGATGTTAAAGATGAAGAGTATAAAGATTTTTACAAGCAACTCTCTCACGATAGTTCAGACCCACTTTTATGGATGCACACAAAAGCAGAAGGCACACTTGAGTATGCAACACTCTTTTATATCCCTTCAACTCCACCGATGGACCTTTTTAGAGTTGATTATCAACCAGGAGTTAAACTCTATGTGAAGAGAGTTTTTATCACAGATGATGAAAAAGAGCTTTTACCGATTTATCTAAGATTTGTTCGTGGTATCATCGATGCAGAAGATTTACCACTCAACGTCAGCCGTGAAATCCTACAACAAAACCGCATCTTAGAGAGTATCAAAAAAGCAAGTGTGAAAAAGATACTAGGAGAGCTTAAAAAACTACAAGAAAAAGATAAAGAGAAATATCTTACATTCTATAAAAACTTTGGTCGAGTTTTAAAAGAGGGACTTTATGGAGATTTTGAAAATCGTGAAGCACTCTTAGATCTTGTCATGTTCAAATCAAGTAAAAGAGAAGGTCTTATCACACTTAAAGAGTATAAAGAAGCGATGAAAGAAGACCAAAAATCTATCTACTACATCACTGGTGAAAATGAAGCACTTTTGAAAAACTCTCCACTTATAGAGCAATTTAAAGCAAAAGACATCGAAGTTTTATTGCTTGATGAAGAGGTTGACCCTATCGTTATGCCTATGGTTCACGAGTACGACAAAACTCCTATCAAACCAGTCAACAACTCTGACATCGATGAAGAGATAAAAGAGGATAAAGAAGAGACTAAACAGAGTGAAGAAAAATACCAAAGTATCCTTGTAAAAATGAAAGAAATCCTAAAAGATGAGGCAAAAGATGTTAAAATCTCATCTCGTTTAAGTGATTCTCCATCTGTTTTAATCTACGATAAAAATGACCCAGATTTTCAGATGCAACAAATGCTTAAACAAATGGGACAGGATAATTTACCAAAAGTAAAACCTATCCTTGAAATCAACCCAAAACATGAAATCTTTGAAAAACTACTCAAAGAGAACAATGCTACTATGCTAAACGATGTAGCTTATCTTCTCATGGACCAAGCAAAACTGGCTGAAGGCATGAAGATAGAAGATATCTCAGGCTTTGCAAAACGCCTCAACAAAATTATCTCAAAAGCGTTATAAAATATCTTTACATGTAAGGAGTAAAATCCTTACATGTAAGCTTTCAAACTCTGCTTTAACTCTTCCAAACTCTCGCCACTATAAAAACAACTCTTAGATGAGCAAGCTTGAAAACCCTCTATATCAGCTATTTTTATGAAGATATATGGATAGCGTAGTTCTTTGAGAATACTCTTTACATGTAAAGCATTTTGCTTTGAAGTTTTGACAACATACAGTCCATACAAGCTCATCAAAGCTGCTTTTACCCCCTCACTATAAGCATGAGGATATCGCATGAGAGCTCCTGAGTGAGTCTCTAGCATATCTTCAAAGCTTACATGTAAAGCTTCATCCTCACAAAGCAAGCTCACCACAGCGAGATTTTGAAGCATCTTAGAGAGTGCACTTTTGTAGCTCGCATCTTCTAGCACTGCAAGAGCTTCAAAGCCATCATCGCTCATCTGCCAAGAGTTGTTTTTATAAAACTTTTGTATCGCTTCTTTTGTGAAATCATACGCCAAATCAAGATACCGCTTCTCAAAATTAAAAGCATAAGCTTTGAGGAGTGTATCTATCAAAAATGCATAATCTTCCAGCAAAGCTTCTATCTTCAACTTTGAGCCAAAGACAAATTGATGGTACAAAACACCCTTTACATGTAAAGCTTGCAAAAGAGCTTCTAGTGATTTTATGGCTTCATGGCTATACTTCTCATCTATCCATTTTCCAGCCTCAAACATAGAGCTTATCATAAGAGCATTCCACGAAGTAAGCACTTTGTAGTCGATAAAAGGATAAGGCGTTTTTGAACGTAAAGTTTTTAAAGAACTCTTTACATGTAAAAGATTTTTAGGTTTTTCATGTGAGCTTATAGCAGGGTTTGACGTGTTATGCTCAAAGTTGCCACTCTTTGTGATACCAAGATATGCCAAAGCTTCTTTATCCACAACTTCACTGGCTTCTTTGTAACTAAAAACAAAGTATTTTCCCTCAACTCCGTCACTATCTGCATCACTAGCACTAAAGAAAAGTCCCTCTTTTAAAAACCTCTCTTTCATCGATTCTATACTCTCTCTTACAACATCGCTAAAGAGTTCATTTTGCTCGCAAGCATAGAGTTTTGAGTAAGATTCTATAAGCTCAGCGTTAGTGTAAAGCATCTTTTCAAAGTGAGGTATAAGCCACATTGCATCAACACTATATCTATAAAAACCACCCTCAATCTGGTCATAAATCCCCCCTTTTGCCATCGCTTCAAAGGCTTCTAACACCATCAAAAGTGGCTCATAAGAGTGTGTGATGTTGTGTATATCTATGAGAGTATCAAAGGTGCTTGCATGAGGAAATTTCGGCGCACTTCCAATGCCTTTATACTCATCATCATAGTTTTGTTTAGTGTTAGAGATAAAAGTATCTATGATATTTTTTTGAAGTGGTGATTGTTCGTTTTTTTGCTCTGTAAATCTCTCATAAGCATTTTTGATACTCTCAGCACTCTTTTGCACTTCTTCTGGGGTGTTTTTAAATTTCTCAGCGATAAAATGAGTTAATTCAGAAAAACCCATCATGTTATTTCTTGAGTACGGGGGAAGATACGTCGCTGCAAAGATAACCTCTCGCTTAGGAGTCATGATGATGCTAAGAGGCCACCCACCACTTCGTCGGTTGAGAAGATAGTGGATATCTTGATAAATCTTATCCACATGAGGCAGCTCTTCTCTATCCACTTTGATACACACATAATCCTTCGCCATCTCCAAAGCGATAGCTTCATTTTCAAAACTCTCTCGCTCCATAACATGACACCAATGGCAGGTACTATATCCGATAGAGACAAAGATAAGTTTATTCTCTTTGGCAGCCTTTTCAAAAGCCTTATCTCCCCAAGCTTTCCAATCAAATGGATTATGAGCGTGTTGTTGCAAATAAGGTGAATCTTCGTTTATCAGTTCGTTTGTATATTTCATTGTTCATACTTTGAAAGAGGATAACCTTGCTTCATCAAAGCTTTGATACCACCTTCAAGGTTTATCACACGATAACCCATCTGATCTAAAAACTTTGATACAACTGTTGTTCGATTACCCGTTCTACATATGATGGCAAATTCTTCATCTTTTTTGACATAACCACTTAGCATATCTAAAAATTTTTGGGCATCATATTTGCCATGTGCATCAAAAAAAGTGATAGGAATCGAATCTTTGAGGATTCCAGTCTCTTGCCACTCTGGTTTGGTTCTTATATCGATGATTGTTATGCCACTTGTAACAAATTCTGGGTTTACAGGTATGCTTTTTATCTCAGCAAAAGAGAAAGTACATGTAAGAAGAAAAGCTAATAAAACTTTTTTCATAAAAAACTCCATATATGAATATAGGAGTAATTCTATCCTTTTTGATTTAGCTTTGACTTTGTAGAAAAAACTTAAGTTATAAGTTTAGCTTCTTTTAAAAAAGGAGAGTGGATGTATTGTATTTTTTTGATTTTATCAAACTTCGCGTAGGAGAGTGCTAGTTTATCTTTTGCTCTTGTAGTAGCTACATAAAAGAGTCTTCTCTCCTCTTCTAAACTCCCACCCATGCTCATAAGCTTACGATTTGGGAAGCGTCCATCCATCAAATCGATAACATATACTTCTTTAAACTCCAAACCTTTTGAAGCATGAACACTCAAAAGATTGACCCCTTCTCCCTCGCTCATCTCGCTACTTCCTAAAGTCAGTGCATTTAAAAAT
>DLUF01000095.1 GCA_002742765.1 Sulfurospirillum sp. UBA12182
CGTTTTCATCTTTACATGTAAAGCATCTATAATCGTCTGTGAAGATTTTGATACTGGAAAATACCGCTTCTTATCTAAACTCACACAAGAGATTCCTAAAGACTCAAAAAAGGAGATTAAATCTTTATGATTAAACTCTTTGAGTGCTTCACTCATGAACCTACCATTTTTTCCAAAACAACTCATAAAATCTTCATCGTCTAAGGTATTTGTTAAATTACACTTACCACCACCAGTAGCTTTTAATTTTTGGGCAATTTTAGGAAGTTTTTCGAGGAGTAAAACTTGTTTAGAGTTTTGTGCAGCACTTATAGCAGCCATGATTCCAGCTGCTCCAGAACCAATAACTATAAGATCAAACATGCAAACTCTTTAGATATAAAGATATCTAGCATATAAAGAGAGATAAATACTCATTACTTCTTTAAGTTTTTCTTCTAAAAGCTTTTGCTCTTCTTTGTTAAAAATCGTATAAAAGAGCTGTTCATGTAAAAAACTAGCATAAGATATAAAAAGTTCAGGTTTTTTAACATCATCTAATGTATAAGCATAAAAAATCTCTAAACCACGAGTTAAACCATATATATAAGCACTCAAACACTTATAAATACTTGTTTCAACTTTATCAAAATCCTCTTTTTTCTTTTTAAAGTTCGTTGCTAAAAGAGTAGATAAAAGCTGTACCTTAGCCCCTTTTATTTCAGGATTTATCCTCATCTCTAAGATTTTATCCAGATGTCTTAAATTCTCTTCAAAATTTAAAGAGAGATTGATGTTGTCTTTTTTTGCTAAGAGGATAAGCTTTTTTGCATCATAGCTTGAACTTGTATACACCAAGTTTTCATCTAAAAAATCCAACAATTGTTTATACAAAGTTGCATCTTTATCATCACTTTTTGCTAAAAATTCGACGAGATAATTTAATTCTTTATTCATGAGAGTGATTGTACAAAAAAAGTGTTATAATTTCGCTTTAAAATTATGGAGAATAGCATGTCTTTTTTTATTTCTGTTTATATCAAATTCTTTTTTATCATGACACCATTTTTTGTTGTTTCTATGTTTTTGTCGATGACAAGTAACCTAGATGATGCTCATAGAAAAAAGATAGCGCTAAAAGTAACGACTGCTATCATCGCAACAAGCCTTATCTTACTCTTCTTTGGTCAATACATCTTCGACCTTTTTGGGATTACTCTTGATGCTTTTAAGATAGGTGCTGGAGCATTACTTTTTTTAACTGCTATTGATTTGATGAAAAAAGATGTTAACGAAAAAGTTGATTGTCCCACAGACATCTCAAAACACACGATAGTACCTCTAGCTATCCCTATAACTGTTGGACCTGGAACTATCGGTGCACTTTTGGTTATGGGTGGGGAGATGACCACTTTTAAACTTATGAGTTTGGGCTCATCTGCACTTATTTGTTCTATCTTATCTATAGGGGCGATGCTCTATCTCTCAAGTAGCATAAAGAAAATCGTAGGGGTAACAGGACTTATCGTCTTAAGTAAGATAACAGCTTTAGTT
This sequence comes from Sulfurospirillum sp. UBA12182, assembly GCA_002742765.1. Lineage (GTDB taxonomy): Bacteria > Campylobacterota > Campylobacteria > Campylobacterales > Sulfurospirillaceae > UBA6810. The sequence continues at coordinate 1,534 of DLUF01000095.1, forward strand.
CTCGCTGCTCTCTCAGCTCAACTTATATTTACAGGTATAAAAAATTTCTTAGGACTTTAAAAGATGATTTAAAGAGCTTTTAATATCAGGATATAAAAAGTCAAATCCTGCTTCTTGTAAAGCTTTTGGATAAATCTCTTTTGAACCTGTCAAAACAGTTGCCGCTTCTCCAAAGATAAGTTTTAAAACAAACTCGGGAAGTGGGAAAATCGTAGGTCTTTGGAGCGTAGCACCTAGTGTTTTAGTAAACTCATAGTTACTGACTGGTTTTGGAGCAGTTGCATTAAACACTCCATGCACTCTTTTTTCAATGAGAAATTCATATATACGAGCTAAATCTTCAATATCAATCCAACTCATCATCATCGCTCCATCTCCTATGATACCACCAACTCCTAATTTAAAAGGAGTAAGCATCTGAGCAAGAGCACCTCCATCTTTTCCAAGGACTATACCAAAACGCAAAACTGCCGTAGGTTTGTTACACTTAAAAGCCTCTTCTTCCCAAGCTTTTGCTAACATACCCAAAAAATCACTACCTATCTCACAAGTTTCATCGCATACCATGTTATCTGGATAGATACCAACAGCCGAAGTTGATATAAAATACTCTACATCACTTTCATTGATAGCATTAACAAGTTTTTGAGTAGTTTGTATACGACTTGAATAAAGGATTTTTTTGTACTCTTCACTCCATCTTTTGATAATAGGAGCACCAGCTAAATTGACAACGACTTGTACACCAACAAGTTTTTCCTTGATGCTAGATGGGGTGTCATTTCGATTTATGACCACAAAATCAGGAAATTTTTGTTTGATAGCACTAGCTACAAAACCACTAGCGCCGCTAAGAGCTATCTTCATCATTGTCTCCTTTATATTTAAGAAAAGAGAGGCTATAAGCCTCTCTTAAAAGTTATAATTTTTCTAAAGCTTCTTTAGTGTATTTGACACCTAAAGAATATGCTAATTTATTTGCAGCATGAACTTTTTCAGGAACTTTAGAGAGCATCACTTGTTGGATTAGCTCATGGTCAAGTACTTGTGTCATTTCTGCTGTGATAGCTAAAGCAACAACAGATTGGGTAATAACATTTCCAACCTCTTCTTTTGCGATAGTAATGATAGGAATCTCAATAATTCTCCATTTTTTTCTATCTTCTTCATTAGGGCTTACAAGGTTTGGTTCAACAACTATGATAGAACCCTCTTTTACCCCGTTTTTAAACTGATCAAAGCTTACCTGAGCAGTAGCTATCATAAACTCTATTTCTCCCTCATTTGCATAAGGAAAAAGGATTTCACCATCATCAAGTAAGATATCAACTTTTGTAGGACCTCCACGAACTTGAGAAGTATAAGTTGAAGCTTTTACACCATAGCCACCATTTTTGATTTTAGCAGCTGCCAAAATTTCACCCGCTAGGATAACACCTTGACCACCAACACCAACAAATCTTAATTGTCTTCTCACGTGTTACTCCTTAACCAATTTAACCATAGTTTTATTTTGAGCAGCTTCGATTACTTTATCATAGCTTTCACAATACTCTGCATTATCATACTGTTTTAGGATACCTGTTGGATAATACTTTAGTTTATCTTCATCAGGAAGTTCATCGTATTTTTTAAGAGGCATTGTCATCTCTTCAATCCAATTTAGATTTTGAACAGCCTCCCCCATCTTGTTTTTTCTCCCTAAGTTGATATGACAATTTGAGAAAACTTCCATAAAAGAGTAACCTTTATGCTTAAAGCCAGCAACAAAAGCTTTTTCCATTTTTTGAGGCTCAACTACTGTCTCACGAGAAACAAAAGTTGCTCCAGCAGCATAAGCAAGTTTAGCTGCGTTAAACACAGGATCAACATTACCATACTGTGCTGTTACTGTCCAAAGCCCCTTTGGAGTTGTAGGGCTTGTTTGTGAATTTGTAAGACCATAGATAAAGTTGTTGATTAAAATATGATTTAAATCGATATTTCTTCTACAACCATGAATCGTATGGTTTCCACCAATAGCTAAACCATCACCATCACCAGTTACAACGATAACATGTTTATCAGGATTTGCTAGTTTAATTCCTGTTGCATAAGCAACCGCACGACCATGTGTTGTATGTACAGTATTGCAGTTGATATACGAGCTAAAACGTCCACTACAACCAATCCCTGAAACCACACAAACATCTTTCATATCCCAGCCCATCTTGTCAATCGCTCTGATAACAGCTTTTAAGATAACACCGTCACCACATCCCCAACACCAAAGTGTTGGCATTTTATCAACTCTTAGATATCTATCGTAATCAAAAGCCATTACATCATCTCCTTAACTTTTGCTACCATCTCTAGTGGTGCGATTGGACGGCCATTTGCCTTATGAAGTGTTCCAAAATCATCTCGTTTCATTACTCTTTGAATCTCTTCTAAATACTGTCCTTTATTAAGTTCAGTTACAAAAATTTTCTCAAATCTTTCACCGATTTCTTTGAGTTTTTTATCTGGACTTGGCCAAAGTGTTATAGGTCTAAAAAGTCCTGCTTTGATACCATCATTTCTTAGTTTCATAACAGCTTCTTTTGCACCTCGACTGATACTTCCATATGCGATAAGACAGACTTCAGCATCATCTAACATATACTCTTCATACTGGACTATATCATCTCGTTTTGTATTGATTTTATTCATAAGTCTTGTGATGTTATACTCACATTGAACTCCATCTTCAGTTGGATGTCCATTTGCTCCATGATGTAAACCAGTTACATGATAAAAATAACCTTGAAAGAAAGGATTGAGAACTGCTGGCTCATCTGGACCTACATCATAAGGCTTATAATCTTTTGGTGCACCAGTGAACACTTTACGCTTTATAACACTATTTTTTACCTCTTCTAAATCTGGAAGAATTGCTTTTCCATGCATATGTCCTAGTGTCTCATCTAATAAAAGGAAAACTGGTGTCATGTACTTTTCTGCTAAATTAAATGCTCTAACAGTTTGCGTATAAGCTTCTTCTAAACTACCTGGACAAAGCGTGATAGAAGCAAAATCACCATGTGTTGGATACTTTGCCTGACCGATATCTGCTTGAGAAACACGTGTTGGAAGACCAGTTGAAGGACCACCACGCATAACGTTGATAACCACAAGAGGTATCTCAGCGATAAAGGCTAAACCGATTTGTTCTGATTTTAAAGACATACCAGGACCACTTGTTGCAGTCATTGCTTTTTTGCCACTCATGGAAGCTCCAAGAGCAACACAGATACCAGCTATCTCATCTTCCATTTGAATAAACTTACCACCGACTCTTGGAAGTAAGACACTCATATCATGAGCAATTTCACTAGATGGAGTAATAGGATAGCCACCAAAAAATTCACAGCCACACTCAACTGCAGCTTTAGCAGCTAAGGCGTTACCACTTGATATTACTTCTCTTGCCATAAATACTCCCTATTAACTCAATTTTCTAAAATGGTTGTTTTTGATATCTTCAGCACGTTTTTGCGCACCTTCGCTTAACTTTGCAAACTTAAATTCGCCTCTTTCAGCAACATAAATCGCAAAATCTGGGCAATGAAGCTCACAATCCCTGCAACCTATACAAGCATCAGGTTCTATCACTTCAATCATCGACCCTAAAGTCGAGTTGGGAGCTGGTACCATCGCTAAAACACCAGCTGGACACATACTGACACAGATATCACAGGCCTTACATCGTTTTACATTTACCCATACTGGAGTATTTTCTGGAGCCGCCACTGAACTCATAATCCTAGTTCTCCTTTTCTTTATTAAGTTTTCCTACTGCACATGAAACAAAGCTTTTGCCTTTTAACATAGCACTTTGTATCGTACCTAAATCATCATTAACTTCAGGATAACCCAAAGACTTTAGTGTATTTAAAAGATATTTTTCATCTTCGTCACTACCTATAGTAGCACTCACTTTTCTTGGCATAGAGTCTAAATCAACCTCTATATCAGGAAATCTATCTTTTAATTTTGATTTAACTGTACCTGCACAGCCACCACATTTGATATTTAACACTTCAAAAGTTTTTTTCACTTATTTAATACCTCAGCTACTTTTTTACCTATATGAGCTGGAGACTTAACTACATGTACTCCTGCAGCTTCTAATGCTGCCATCTTTTCAGCAGCTGTTCCAGCACTTCCACTTACAATAGCACCTGCATGTCCCATACGTTTACCTTTTGGAGCAGTTTGCCCTGCTATAAAAGCAACTACTGGTTTTGTAATATGTTGTTTAATAAACTCTGCTGCTTGAATTTCCAAATCCCCACCAATTTCTCCGATAAGAACTATTGCTTCTGTTTCAGAATCATTTTCAAACATAGGCAATAATTGCTTATAGCTTAAGCCTATGATAGGGTCTCCACCAATTCCTACAGCAGTTGTGATACCAAAGCCCTCTTTACATACTTGATTAGCACCTTCATACGTCAAAGTTCCTGATTTTGAAATCAATCCAACATTTCCTTTTTTAAAAATCATGCCAGGCATAATACCTATCTTACACTCTTCTGCTGTAATGATACCAGGGCAATTTGGTCCAATCGTACTCATACCTTTTTTAGTTGCATAAGCTTTTGCCATTTGCATATCTCTAACTGGCGCACCTTCAGTGATGATAACAGCCAGTTCAATCCCAGCATCACTTGCTTCCATAACAGCATCAGCAACAAAAGCTGGTGGAACAAAAATCATACTTACAGTTGCTCCAGTAGCCAAAACAGCTTCTTTGACAGTATTAAAAACTGGTTTTCCAAGATGTTCACTTCCACCTTTATTAGGAGTTACACCACCTACAATTTTTGTACCATAAGCAAGACATTGTTCAGCATGAAATGAACCTTCTTTACCAGTAAAACCCTGAACTATAACCTTTGTATCTTTATTTACCAATATACTCATTATAGTTCTCCTCTAGCAGCTGCTACTGCTTTTTTTGCACCATCTTCCAAATCAGTGGCACTAATAACATTTGCTATATTTGCACTTTTTAAAATCTCTGCTGCTTCTAGGGCATTTGTTCCATCTAATCTTACGATAACTGGTACTGTCACATCAACCAATTTAGTTGCTTCTAAGATACCATTTGCAATCCTATCGCATCTTACAATTCCACCAAAGATATTTACAAAAATTGATTTGACGTTTTGATCTTTTAAAATGATTTCAAAGCCTTTTGCAACCGTTTGGGCACTTGCTTTTCCACCAACATCTAAAAAGTTTGCTGGAGTTCCTCCAACATAATTAATTGTATCCATAGTTCCCATCGCAAGTCCAGCTCCGTTAACCATACAACCGACCTCACCATCTAGTTTTATATAGCTTAGTCCAAACTCACCAGCTTCTCTCTCACTTGGGTCTTCTGCACTTATATCTCGCATAGCTTCAATTTCTGGATGACGATAAAGCGCACTATCATCAAAACCCATTTTGCCATCAAGAGCTATAAAATCTCCACTACCAGTTTTTACAAGTGGATTTATCTCTATAAGTTCCGCATCATTTTCCATATACACTTTATATAAAGCAGATGCAAACTTCATAAATTTGCCGATCTCTTCTTTTGCAAGTCCTAAACCAAAGGCAAGTTCTCGACCATGAAAAGCTTGAAATCCAATAGCTGGATCAATAGCAACTTTTACAATCTTTTCAGGAGTTTCAGCAGCGACTTTCTCTATCTCCATTCCACCTTCGGTTGAGGCCATAATAACTGGCATCTCTTTAGCCCTATCTAAGACAACTCCCAAATAAAGTTCATCTGCGATATCAACACCCTCTTCTATGTAAACTTTTTGTACTAGTTTACCCTCAGGTCCAGTTTGATGTGTTACTAAAGTCATACCTAGTATCTGTGAAGCAAGTTCTTCTACTTCTTCTAAGCTACGAGCCAATTTGACACCACCGCCAAGACCACGTCCACCAGCATGGATTTGAGCTTTAACAACCCAGATATTTCCGCCTAGCTTTTTTGCATTTTCAACAGCTTCAAGGACACTATGAGCTACATAACCTCTTGGAACAGGGACACCGTATTTTGAGAAAATCTCTTTTGCTTGGTACTCGTGTACATTCAATTGAAACTCCTAATCGATTTTTAACAAAAACTTTATAGTTTCTTTTATATTAAAGCGATAAATTTCACAACTAATTATTTTTTTTACTTATAATTTAAGTTTGAAAAAAAGTTTGATTATCACTCTTTTATTTCATACTGAGCACGACCTATTTGATATAAATCTTGACCATAAGTATCATTGATAACAGTCAGAGGAAAATCAACAACTTCTAATTTTCTAATAGCCTCAGGACCAAGTTCTGGATAAGCTATTACTTCTGCACTTTTTATCTGTCTAGCTAGCAATGCTCCAGCACCACCAGTAGCACCAAAATATATAGCTTTAGATTGCATACAAGCATTGATTACATCTTGATTTCTCTTCCCTTTTCCTATCATACCACGAAGTTTTTTTTCATTGATTAGACGTGGAGAATAAGAATCCATACGATAGCTTGTTGTTGGTCCAGCACTTCCTATTGGATCACCTGGCTTTGGAGGAGTTGGTCCTACAAAATAGATAACAGCACCTTCAACATCAAAAGGAAGTTCTTTTCCTTCATCCATTAAATCTATAAGTTTTTTGTGAGCTGCATCACGAGCTGTATAAATAAATCCACTTAGATAAACTATATCACCAGCTTTTAGCTGTTCTACATCATTAACGCTTAGTGGTGTTGTTAAATTATATGTTTTACTCATCTGAAACTCCTACTTATAGCTTAATTTTTGTATGTCTACTACTGTGACATTGAACATTAACCGAAACTGGTAAAGAGGCTATATGACAAGGATTTGCCTCGATATGAACACCAAACACAGTTTGTGTCCCTCCCATTCCCATAGCACCAATTCCAAGCTTGTTTAGTTCTACTATAAGCTCTTTTTCCATCTCATTTAAAACTGGATTTTCATTTTCACTACCAAGTTCTCTGAAAAGTGCATGTTTACTGGAGATAACAGCTTTTTCAAAAGTTCCTCCAATCCCTACACCAACAGTAAGTGGTGGACATGGATTTGGACCTGCGTTAGAGATAACTTCTTTCACATACTTTATGATTCCAGCACGTCCAGCAGCAGGAGCCATTACGGTTGCTCGACTTACATTTTCGCTTCCGCCACCTTTTGCAGCATACTCTATCTCTAAGCCATCTCCTTCTACAAGATCAAAATGTATAATCGCTGGTAAGTTATATCCTATCTCATCTTTTAGATTTGCTCTTGTATCCCAATGACATGTAGAAGCTCTCAAATAACCATCTTTGTAGCCTTTTTCCGTTCCCTCATTGATTGCTGCTTTTAAACTCCCCCCAACAACTTTCAAATCTTCCCCAACTTTCACAAAAAAGACAGCAAGTCCTGTATCTTGGCAAAGAGGTCTCTCTTCATTAGAAGCGATATCAGCATTTTCTAAAAGCTGTTTTAAAACTTCTTTTGAAACAGGACTTTTTTCGTTATTGTAAGCCTCTTGCATCTTTTCATATGCGTCTTTTGGCAAGTTATTAGCACTATAAATTATACAGTCTCTAATCGCTTTTACTATATCTTCGTATTGTATTTCTCTCATTCTTATACTCCCCATTTTTGTATAAGTTTGTTAGCCTAATGGCACCTTATATTGACTCTATTATTGTATTAAGTGTTTTACTTGGTCTCATTGCACATGAAGTTTTCTCAAAATCAGGAGCATAATAACCTCCCATATCCACTTGTTTGCCCTGAACACTGTTTAATTCACTCAGAATTTTTTCTTCATTTTCCATAAGTACTTTTGCAACAGGAGTAAACTCCTCTTTTAACTCTTTATTTATATTTTGTGCCGCTAGCGCTTGCGCCCAATACATTGCAAGATAGAAATGACTTCCTCGATTATCTATGCCACCTAATTTTCTTGAAGGAGATTTATCAGTAAGAAGGAATTTTGCCGTTGCTTCATCTAAAGTTAAAGAAAGAACTTTTGCTTTTTCATTTGCCATACTTTGAGAGAGATGTTCAAGTGATGCAGCAAGAGCCATAAACTCTCCTAAAGAGTCCCATCTTAGATAATTTTCTGCTTGAAATTGTTGTACATGCTTTGGAGCACTTCCACCAGCACCAGTTTCAAAAAGTCCTCCTCCACTCATCAAAGGAACGATTGAAAGCATTTTTGCACTTGTACCTACTTCAAGAATAGGAAATAAATCCGTTAAGTAATCTCTTAAAACATTTCCTGTCACAGAGATAGTATCAAGCCCTTTTCTAATTCTATCCAAAGAGTACTGCGTCGCTTCACTAGGAGATAAAATCTTTATCTCTAAACCGGAAGTATCATGTTCTTGAAGATAAGCTTTTACCTTTTTTATAATCTCTTTATCATGAGCTCTTTTTTCATCTAACCAAAAAACTGCTGGAGTGTTTGTAAGTCTTGCTCTTGTAACTGCAAGTTTAACCCAATCAGCAATAGGAGCATCTTTGGTTTGACACATTCTGTATATATCACCTTTTTCTACTGGAACTTCAAAGATAACGTTATTGTTAGTGTCTGTTACTTTCACTACGCCATCTACTTCTATTTGAAATGTTTTATCATGAGAACCATACTCTTCTGCTTTTTGAGCCATTAAGCCTACATTTGGAACTGAGCCCATCGTACGAGGGTCTAAAGCCCCATTTTTCTTACAATCTTCCATGACTGTTTTATAAACAGTTGCATAAGATCTATCTGGGATAATCGCTTTTGTATCTTTTTGTTTTCCATTAGCATCCCACATTTGTCCAGAAGTTCTTATCATAGCTGGCATAGAAGCATCAATAATCACATCACTTGGTACATGTAAATTCGTAATCCCTTTTGTAGAATCTACCATAGCTAAAGCAGGATTTTTATCATAAATCTTTTGGATTTCTTCTTTGATTTTTATTTGTTTATCAGCTGGAAGAGATGCTATCTTAGCATACACATCTCCTATACCATTGTTTACATCTACCCCTAAAGAATCAAACAATTCTCCATATATTTCAAAAAGTTCTTTATAATAAACTTTTACAGCGATTCCAAACATAATCGGATCAGAAACTTTCATCATAGTAGCTTTTAAATGTAGAGAAAAAAGGACATCTTGATTTTTAGCGTCTATCAACTGTTCTTCATAAAACTCTTTTAATTTTTTTGAACTCATATAGGCAGCGTCAATAATCTCACCTTTTTGCAAAGCTATACTCTCTTTAAGAGTTTTTACACTTCCATCTTTTGTATATAACTCTACTTTAACAGTTGTTTTATCTTTACATGTAAAGGATTGCTCACTTCCATAGAAATCTCCTGCTTGCATATGTGCAACATGTGATTTTGAGGTAGATTTCCATTCACCCATAGAGTGTGGATTTGCTCTTGCATAATCTTTAACAGCCTTTGGAGCACGTCTATCAGAATTTCCTTCTCGAAGAACTGGATTAACTGCACTTCCTTTAATCTTATCATATCTTGCTTTTATCTCTTTTTGAACTTCATCTTTTGCATCAGTTGGATAATCTGGGATTTTATATCCTTTTTCTTGTAACTCTTTGATAGCAGCTTGAAGTTGGGGGATAGAAGCACTAATATTTGGTAATTTAATGATATTTGCTTCTGGAGTTTTTGCAAGAGAACCTAAAAATGCCAAATCATCTTCTTGTCTTTGAGACTCTTGCAAATACTCAGGAAAAGTTGCAAGAATACGTCCTGCTAATGAGATATCTTTGCTCACCATTTCTATTCCACTACTTTTGACAAAAGCCTTGATAATAGGCAAAAACGAATACGTTGCTAAAGCTGGTGCTTCATCAACTTTTGTATAAATAATCTCTGACATTCATTCTCCTTTTAAATTTCATAAATTCGATACTATCACTTTGTATATTAAAGCTACAAAAACTAAAGCGATTACATTTTAATATTATTTTCTTTTTAGTTTGTTTATGTAATTTTTATGTGCTTCATAAGTTGTTGAAAAAACATGCCCACCCTCTTTTGTCTTAACAAAATAAAGATAATCCGTCTGTTTTGGGAATATAGCAGCGATAATAGCTTCATTTTGAACGCTACAAACAGGATAAGGAGGTAAGCCTTTATATTTATATGTATTAAATTTTGTTTGATCCTCTTTAATCCTCTGAGGAGTTACTTTTTGATGAGAAAATGCACCATAGTTGAGTGTTCCATCCATTTGCAAGGGCATATCTTTTTTAAGTCTGTTATAAATAACTGAAGAGACCATAGACATCTCGGCAACATCATAAGCTTCTTTTTGGATAATCGAAGCAATGATAAGATATCGAAACCATTTTTTTTCATCATATTCACCAAAAATTTTTAAAGACATTTTTTTATAGTGATCTAAACTATAATTGACAAGATAATGAATCAAATGTTTCTCTTTTATACCCATAGGGATGTTATAGGTTTCTGGGATAAATATACCATCTTTGTAAGGGCTAAGAAGATTGAAATAGTAAATTAATTTGTCATAAGAGAGTGAAAAGTCGTTTGATAATTGGTATAAAAAAACCTGTGCACTTTCACCAGGAACTAAAGTGATTTTGTGCATTGCAGCTTTCGAATAAGCTAGTTTATATAAAAAATCTCCTCTTGTTAAAGTTGTCTGTTCTATGTTTATCCAACCAGATTGTGGCTTACCTATGAAAAATAAAAGATACTTATCAACTTTTGGAGAAAGATTAAAATTTTTTGACTCTAAATATGTTATAATCCCCCCAATAGAGCCTTGTGGAACATAAACCACCGAAGACGAATATATAGGCTTTGATAAATGAAAAATAAGTGAATAAATGATAATAAATGCTACATCGAATACTATAAAGAGTATCTGGAAATTTTTTCTATTCATAATTATTATTTTTGTGATTTTAATCCTAACCTTGTTACAAGGTGTTAGAATCAATTCTCTTTCTTTACCTTTTGTTGAAGTTACACAATTGTACATAAAATTAGATAAAAAATTGATTGTAAGCATCAAAGACTTAAAGATAAATACCAAACATGAAACCTCCTCTTCTTATGAGGAACTTCAAAATTATATCGACTTACTTCCTATTGTAGAAACATTGTTTGATTCTATCTCCATCCAAAAAATCCATTATGAAAACGATGTTGCTCGGATTTTATTTAAAAATAGTCTTTTTTATGTTGATACAAAATATCTCAGTATAGACTCCTCTGTTAAAAATCTAAGTAACAATATCCTCTTTGAAATCAAAGAGTTAATTTTTAAAGATTTTGATATCGAGTTTCAAGGCTCTTTAGAGGTTAACTTAGGAAAAAATAGCTATGATTTTTTTGGCAATTATGAATCAAAAGGTATCCATGGCAATGCAAAGCTAAGAATGATAGATAATGAACTTTTTTACAGAATTAGCTCTAAACCTACTCATTCGATAGCTTTTTTTATGGATTATCTCAATACAAAAGTATCTATCGAACCTGAAGTGAGTGATTGGATTTATAAAAACATCGTTGCTACTGAGTATAAAATCGAATACCTTGAGGGGAAAATCAATCTAAAAACTTTTGACTACTTTCCAAAGTCGATGAGAGGAAAAGCTATCGCTAAAAATGCTACAATCACATTTAATCAAGAGGCACCACCTGCTTTTGCAGAAGAAGTAACTGTACTACTTAGTGATGATACACTTAGCTTTAAACTAAAAAATGGTTCTTATCAACAAAAACCTATCGAAAACTCGAAAGTTTATATCTATAACCTCTTAACTGAAGATACTGGAATTGTAGTTGAATTAGATTCAAACCTCCTTTTAGACAATGAAATTCAAAAAATTCTCAAAGCTTTTAACATCAACATTCCTCTTATACAAAAGCAAGGTTTAAACGCTTCTAAACTCAAACTTGATATAGATTTTATCCCTGTACATGTAAAAGAGTATAGTGGTATTTTTGAGTTTGAAAACTCACACGCACTTTTAGGAGGTTTGGAAGTTTTTTCTAAAAGTGGAACTATCCTCATGGAAAATGAAAATTTAACCTTTAAAAATGTTCATTTACAACACAAAGACCTCTTTAGTATCTATATAGATGGTATTTTAAATACACAGAAAAAAGAGTTTAAAGGTAAAACAAATATCGAATTTATAGATGTCAATTTAAAAGATAAAAAGCTTTTACATGTAAAGAATTTTTTGAGCAATACACTCTTTTTTATCCATCAAAACTCGATCCAAATCAATCTCTTAGATCTTGATACAAACCTCTCTTTTTTAGAAAATGGAGCGCATTTTGAGATTAAAAGTATACAAAGTCTTAAACCCTTTAGTGAACTTTTAGAGGAGCTTCAAATCAAACAAGCAACAGCTTCTATAAGAACAAAAGATTATCAGACGTTTAACTCAACGACGATAAAAGTAAAAGAATTAGAATCAATGCTATATGAAAAGAATGGAACAAATATCCAAAATCTCACCTTAGAAGTTCAAAATGATTCTAAAAAATTCCACCTCAAAGATAAAACAGACAGGATAAAAGCCTCTTTTGAAAAAGATTTTAAACTAGAGTTAGAAAATATCGATATCAAAACAGACTTTTCTAAAACAAGTAGTTCTTTAGATTTTAATATCTTTGTAAAGGGAAAAAATAGCACAATTTTTGATACAAATAGCTCCTTATCTATCCTAAATGATAACTTTAGCCTTGAACAAAAAGGTGATGAGATAAATTTTGAGTCTTCTTATAAAAAGGGTACTCTAAAGTTTCTTAGCTCAAAAGAGAAAATTTTTCTCGATGCCGACAACCTAGGAGATAAATATGTCAATGCTTTGCTTGGGAAAGATATCTTTTATGAAGGGGAGATGTCTCTATTTTTAGATGGAAAAAGTAAAAAAGACTTTCAAGGAGTTTTTTTCTTACATGAAGGAACACTCAAAGACCTTAAATTTTTTAACAATATAATGGCATTCATAAACACCATCCCTGCGTTAGCGACTTTTAAAAGCCCTAAATTTAATGATAACGGCTATGAGATACAAGATGGTTATATCAGTTTTATAAGAAAGCAAAACACTCTAACATTTGATGAAATCAAATTAAAAGGTCACAGTGCAGATATCTCAGGTAAAGGCTCTTTAACATTAGAAACAAACAAGCTAGATATGAAGCTACAAATCTCAACACTCAAAGATATCAGTAATGCGATAAACAACATTCCTATTATCAAAGATATTTTATTAGGAGAAGGCGGAAGAATTTATACTAATCTCTCGGTAAAGGGGACATTAGATAAACCAGAGATTGCAACACATATCTTAGAAGATACAGTTTTAACCCCTGTAAATATCATCAAAAGAGCTTTACAACTACCTTTTAAATAGCAGTTATAAAATCTCTCTTTGTCCTTTTGAATTTGGAGCAGATAAAATCCCCAATGTTTCAAGCTGTTCCACGATTCTTGAAGCTCGATTGTATCCTATTTGCAATCTTCTTTGAATGTAGCTGATAGAAGATTTCTTCTCGTTTAAAACGATGGCTTTTGCTTCTTCAAAAAGTTCATCTATATCTCCACTCAAACTCACCTCACCCTCATCTGAACTAAAAGAAGATTCACTCTCTTTTAAAAAGCTCTCATCATAAACAACAGGTCTTTGTTTTTTAAGATACTCTACGATTTTCTCAATTTCTTCTTCACTCGCAAATGGAGCATGAAGCCTTATAAGTCCTGAAGTAGAAGGTGGAGTAAAAAGCATATCACCTCGACCTAAAAGCGAATCCGCACCAGTCGAATCTAAGATGACTTTAGAGTCTATCTTTGAGCCTACTTTATAACTTATACGACTTGGAAGGTTAGCTTTGATAAGCCCTGTCACAACGTCAACTGATGGTCTTTGTGTCGCTACTACTAGATGGATTCCACTTGCTCTTGCCATTTGAGCAAGCCTTGCTATATAAAACTCAACCTCTTTTCCACTATTCATCATCAAATCAGCTAACTCATCAATGATAACAACGATATAAGGAAAAGGATCCAATCCTATCTTTTTTGCTTTTTCATTATAGTTTTCTATGTTTTTTGTTTTTGATTGACTCATTATCTGATAACGACGTTCCATTTCTGAAACCATATTTGAAAGAGCCGTGATGGCTTGTTTAGGTTTGGTTATAACGGGAGTTAACAGATGTGGGATATCATTATATATCGAAAATTCCAACATCTTTGGATCTATCATCAAAAGCTTTAGAGTATCTGGAGAATTTCTAAATAAAAGAGAAAGTAACATCGAGTTTATACCAACACTTTTACCGCTACCTGTTGTTCCAGCGATGAGTAAATGTGGTAGCTTTTTCAAATCAGTTACAAAAGGATTTCCTACGATATCTTTTCCAAGAGCTATTGTCAAAGGGGAAGAAGCATTTGTAAAAATCTCACTCTCTAAAACCTCTTTTAGATAAATTGTCTCTATCGAGTCATTTGGAACTTCTATCCCTACTACATCTTTGCCAGGAACTGGCGCTTGTATACGAATTGTTTTAGCTTTTAAAGCCATAGCTAAGTCATCTTGGAGGGTAGAGATTTTAGAAACTTTTATATGAGGGGCTGGTTTGAACTCAAAAGTCGTTACAACAGGTCCAGAGTAAGTTCTAACTACATCTCCATCTATTTTAAATCTTTTTAGCTTTTCAAGTAAATCAGATATCTTTTTATCTATTTCTGCCTCATTTATAAACCGACTCTTCTTAGGTGGTGTAGCAAGAAATTTTAAAGGAGGCAATTTATAATCTTTTGGTTTTTCTGCTTCCCCTTTTTCTATCTCATCAAGAAGCTTTTTATTTTCTGCTACTTCATTTAGGATTTCGACTTTATGCTCATGTGGATTTTGAACTTTAGTTTCCTCTTTTAAAGGCTCTGGTTCTTCCTCTTTTTTGACAAGTTTTACTTTATCGTTGTAAGCATCAGCATCAACTTCTTCTTCAGAGATATCTTCATCATCTAATATCTCTTCTTCAAGTTCTTCTTCAAAATCCTCATAAGAGTTATTCTCATATCTCTCTTTTTTCTTTCTTTTTGGTAAATTATCAAACACTTCATTGGCTGTGGTATCAAGCATGATACTTAGTGATAAAGAAGCGATAGCTACGATAAATAACCAAACACCAAAGCTACCTATAAAAGAGTGAAGTACTTGAACGATAGAAAAACCAAGATATCCTTTAAATTCACTCTCAACTATCTGTGCTTGAAAAATCAAAACTGCAAACACAAACAAAACAGCCGATAAAGTAATCTCTAATTTACGGATATCAAAGCCTGGACTTCTGTACATGTAAAAAGATGGAAAAATAGCTAAGAAAGGATATGCAAAAGAAAAATACCCAAACCACTTTTGATTCCACAAACCAAGAGCCGCTCCATACGTTCCCACAACACTAGGATTAGGTATAAAAGTTGCTATCCCTAAAAACAATAAAATTACAATCGATAATATAAAACCTGTCTCTTTTAAAATTTTCAATCCTTTACATGTAATAATATTTTGTGATTATATCAAATTACATGTACTGTAACAAAGACATAGAGTTAATTTTTGAAACTGTTGATAACATCGCTTGATAAGAGGAAGCTAACTGTTCAAACTTTAGATAACTCTCTGCTAAATCTACCCCTACAACCTCTGTTCTTACTGTTTGAACATTGACACTTAAAAGCTCTGCTCTCTCATTTGCACTTTTCATAGCATTTGAATACGAACCTATAATGGTATGTTGTTTTGTCACATGGTCTGCTATGTGGTCGATTTTCAAAAGAGAGTTTTGAATACCTATATTTCTAGGGTCTCCACTTTCTGCATCCATCCTAAAGTTACCAGTTCTAACAGCTTCTATCATCTCATCTAAATCTGAGAAAAAGTCAACATAAGGCTCTTCGATAGTTACTGAATTGTTTGCCATAAAAGATAAGGAAGGAGCTGTTGTTGCGCTATCTGCATTTTTATCATACATGCTAAATTCTATATTTGATTCTGATTTTGTTGTGTCTAAAACTTTGATTCTACCTCGATAATCCAAAGTAACTTCTACATTATGCTGCGCAGTTTGCATGATATCTCCATACTGAGCAAGATTTGCTTGTTTTAAAGATTCTGCACTTTTTGTAGCATCACCAGCAATCGCATAATTGATAGCATCTAAGATATGTTCTTCAACTTCTTTACTCGTTGAACCTGCTGTTGCAAGTGCTAAGTTTGCAGGTGTTGGTGTCGCGATAGCCGTTGCGATAGCTGCCGCATTTGTCGTAGCAATCGGAGCTTGAGGAGAGGTTCCAGAAGTAGCTACACTTACGATATCTAAAAGTTGTTGATAAGTCATTTCATCAGCTTTAGTTGGATTACCATCAGCATTCAAGATAGTATAATTCGTCACTCCACCATCTAAAGAAAAAGTTGAGCCTGAAGCTGTATTTGTTAAGTCTATTTGCATATTAAAGGTGTTTCCATTTCTATCAACACCATTTAAAAGTAACTGATTATCATCTGTCGTTACTGCGGTATCTGCATCAAAAGTACTCACACCTGCCACATCTATAAGCTTAGTTGCACTCGTTGCAAACTCATTATTTGATTTGATGATTTGTGAGATATTTCCTAAAAGTTCATTTCCGTCTTTTTCAAAGCCTCTTCTAGTATAATTAGTTGCATCTGAAGTTGCAAAAGCATTGACAAGGTTTCCACTTCCATCTAAAGGTGGATTTGTTGTATCTCTAGCTGTAATTGAAACCGATAAAGCACCTACGAAAGTACCTTGATCAACTAAAATCTGACCATTTTCAATCCTAGCTGAAACACCTGGATACTCAGTTTCTATATTTGTTAACAAATCTGCAACAGTAGTAGTTCCATCAACAGCATAAAAATTACCATTGATTTCTAACTCTAAAACATCACTACCAACTACATCATGTAAAAGAGTAGTTGCTTTTGCCTCACTTCCATCGCTAAGATTTAACTCATGCCCTACTTTAAAAAGACCACTGTTATAGATATCTGCTCTTGAAACTATCGTAGAAGTTGTGTTTTGATTTAAAAAGTTACTTTTATTGAAAGATATGATATCAACATTATTTTGTGAGTTTAAATTGTCAATATCACTTTGCGATGCATTCCCAGCTGTTCCAGCTGCTGCACTTCTATCAACAGCTCCAAAAATATGAAAATCCAACTGAGCATTGCCATATGTCAAATCTTTTACTTCTATTTGTCCATGAACATTCATACTTACTTCAACAACTTGATTAGTTGAAGTGTTGCCAAAAGCTTTTCCTATACTCTCTAACAAATCGGATACTTTTGATGAGGATGAGATTTGGATTTCAGAAGAAAAAGTTTCACCATTGGTGTTTTTTCCAGAAACATAAAAAACAGCATCTGGGTCATTGGTGCTATCGCTATCGCTATCTCCTACCATATCACGGATAGTATCATCTACTGAAAGATAAATCTCCTCTGAGGCACTTCCATCATTTGTCATGACTTCTGGATGTAGTTTTGTTTGGTTGAACATAGAGGCATTTGTAGAAACTGTCTTTTGATAGTCATTATCCTTGCCCAAAAAAAGTTCTTGTCCTGAAATGTTATAAGGAAGTTGAACTCCTGAACCTATCAAAGCTTCTATATTTTCATTGTTACCATTATAACTTCCATCATCACTTATAGGCTTAGTTGAAAAAGCGGTACCTGAAAACAGATACTGCCCATTTATCGAAGTATTTGCTAAAGAAACAAGATGCTTTTTAATCGCTTCTAGTTCATTTGCCAAAGCATTTAAACTCGTTTCTGAATGTACTTCATTTGAAGCTTGTAATAACTTTGTTTTAAACTGATCAAGTGATTCTGAAAATTGATTGAGAGTCTTATCTGTATTATTTGCAAAAGTTTGTGCTTTTGAAGTCGTTTCTTTAATCTGTTCTAAAGAAGCTACTTCATAATTCAATCGCATTGTATCAACAAAAATTCCACTGTCTTCAAAGCTATTTTGAATCTTCAATCCAGATGCTAATTGAGCATTAACATCATAAAGACCTTTCATGCTTTTTTGATAATCATTCTTTGCATTTTGATAAAACAGTGCATTTGTAACTCTCATGTTTCCCTCGATTCTAGCTTGTAACGTACTTTTTATTTCACAAGCAAATATAATTCCATGTGGAAAAATCGTCTTTTAGAATATTTTCTTTAATTTTTAGCATAAAATTATTGTCTTTTACAAAAAAAAATTGTACAATGACCGCATAACAATACTTTTAAAGGATTTCGTAATGAAAAAAGCAGAGTTCATCCAAGCAGTAGCTGAAAAAGCTGGTCTTTCTAAAAAAGATGCTCAAAAAGCCGTTGACGCAGCACTAGAAACGATTAGTGAAGGTCTTGTAGCGGGTAAAAGTGTAAGCTTCATCGGTTTTGGTACTTTTTCAACAGCAACAAGAGCTGCAAGAAAAGCTAGAGTTCCAGGAACTGACAAAGTTGTTGACGTAGCTGCTACTACAGCTGTTAAATTTAAAGTTGGCAAAAAATTAAAAGACGCTGTAGCTAACTCTTAATTACTTTCGCAAATCATAAAAGCTTAAATTGTAGTCTAACTACTCTTTAAGCTTTTTTTTTGTACTATTCTCTTCTAAATTTTCAATGTGCCTGAGTGGTGAAATTGGTAGACACGCTAGACTCAAAATCTGGTGAGGGCAACCTCGTAGCGGTTCGAGTCCGCTCTCAGGTACCATCTTACAAAGATGAAACTCTATTTCTTCCTGTATTTTTTGCTATATACAAAGCTTTATCTACTCTTAGAAAAATGCTATCTTCATCATCACTTGTTTCGTATTTGGCTACACCAAAGCTCATCGTACAGGTAATATCTAAACCAAATTTATAGTCTTGAATCTTTTGACGAATTTTCTCTGCTAACAAAAGAGTATCTTCTTTAGTTGTATTTGGACAAATGATGAGAAACTCTTCTCCACCCCATCGACCAAAAACATCACTTTCTCTTATGTTATCTTTAACCAGTCTTACTATATCTTTTAATATGCTATCACCAACCGTATGTCCATATGAATCATTTATATCTTTGAAAAAATCAATATCCATTAGAATGATTGAGAAAAAGTTATCTTTGTATCTGCGAACTCTAGATAATTCTATTTTTAAACTTCTATCCAGATAAAGTCTGTTAAATATCTGTGTTAGCTGGTCAGTATGAGATATCTCTTCTATCCGCTTTTTATCTGTTATATCTGTTTGAAAGCTGCTATACCCTATCACTTCTCCATTTTGGGAAAAAGTGGGAGAAATCTGAGCATAAACCCAGTATGTAGCTCCATCTTTCTTGATATTTTTTAGCTCTCCCTCCCCAGCTTGATTTTTTGTTATCTTAGATAAACACTCTTTAGACTGACAAAAAGACATATCTGAGTGTCTTAACATCTTCTCTGATTTACCGATTAATTCATGTTTTTTGTAGCCAGACAATTCACATAAAGCTTCACTTACATCTATGATAATACCTTTTTTATCAGTATGCAAAAACAAAACATACTTGTCGATAACCTCTAAATTTTTCTTTATCTGAAGATTATATCTATGTACAACACTATATCGATAACCAAAAAAGAGAAATAAAAGCCCAAAAACGATAACAATCTTCCAAAATAACGAGTAGTCAAATCCATTTTCATACTTTATATTTACCCATTTGTTTGTTATGGCTTGTCTTTTGTTTTCATCTATATTTTCAAGAGCTTTTTCTAAGATACCAAGTAAAACGGGTTCATCATTTCTTACTGCAAATCCTAGTTCAAAAGACTGCGGTATCTTTCCTCCAATTTTTAGTACATTTAGATACTCTTTTTGTATGACATAGCCTATCGTAATCAAACTATCAAGAAATCCATAAATCTCACCCTTTGCTACTTTTTCTAAACCTTCTTCTACACTTTAAACTTCAACCAATCGTATCGTTGGGTACTCAAGCTTTAAAAGTTCTCCAAATGAATAGCCTTTTACAACACCTATTTTTTCTTTTAAAATCTCTCTGATATCAGTTACAAAAAATTCATCTGTTTTTGTTGCCAAGACCAAAGGAGCTATCAAATAAGGTTTTGAAAAATTCATATATTTTTTACGTTCAGGAGTTGGCATAGCCAATGAGAGGATATCACATTTTCTCTCTTTAGCAAACTTCAAAGATTCTTCCCAATCAGCAGTTGGAACAAGAGTAAAAGATGTTCCTATTGTTTTTTGTACTAACTCCAGATAATCAACACTTATACCCATAAGTTTTCCATTTTCTATCTGTTCTAAAGGCATCCAGTGAGGGTCTGAACAGACTTTTATCTCTCCTTTATGATCCAAATACTCTCTTTCTTCTTTTGTAAGTTCTCCAAAGTTATTAAGCACAAAACTCTCGATTTTTATCTGTTTAGAGATAAAACCCATGACATTGTATAAATCATAGATTCTTTGTAACTTATTTTTTTCAATCTTTCCCAATGTTTCTGTCCGATAAAACGAGAGTTTTTTAAGTTCTTCTCCCTCATAACTCAAAGCTTCTTTTGATAATTTTTGGGAATTATACTTTTCAAAAATAACATCTACACTTTCGTCGATATGAGAATAGGCATATTGCCATCCTTTGAGAGAAGCTTCCTTAAAAGCAATAACCATATCGTGGTTCTCTTTTATAAGTTTTTCACTTGTAAAAAGAAAGTCACTATACATATCAAAACCATGCTCACTTGGACTAAAAACTCTATATGGAATATTTTGTTGCTTCAAATCAAAAGGAGCTTTTGAGATATACGCTGAGATGATATCTACTTTTTCATCTACCAAATCTTGGATATTATGAGAATGCTCTATAAAAGTGTATGCCTTGTTGCTAAGATGTGAAGCATTGAACATGGCTTTTAAAGAAACTTCAGAAGAGTCATCAATAGTAGCCATGATACGCTTACCCATAAAATCACGAATATAATTTATATTTGATGATTCTTTTGCGATGAGGATAAGAGGACTCACTTGAAACAGAGCATACAAAGCTACTATACTTTTGCCACTAGCCCTCTCTAAGATAAGTGTTTCTCGACCAATTGCAAAATCAGTTTTTCCTTCTTCAACATCTTTAGGGATATCAAGACCAAACCTAAAAGGGATAATCTCAACATCAAATCCTGCATCTTTATAAAAGCCTTTCTCTTTTGCCATATAGTAACCAGCAAATTGGAATTGGTCAAACCAAGAGAGTTGTAAAGTTACTTTTTTAAGAGGAGGATTAGAAAAAGCATAAGAGACAAAAAACAGTACATGTAAAAACAAAATAATTAAAAACCGTGGTATCACTTTCATAGGTAAGCCAAGCCCTCATGCCAAATTTTAAGTATGTTGTATTTTATCTGAAATTACTTAAAGTTGAAGCAAATATCTAGCTTAAAGTATCTTTTAAAAATCACTGTAAAAGATGAAAAATTTGAAAGAAATGGCGCGCCCTAAGAGATTCGAACTCCTGACCGCAGGTACCGCAAACCTGTGCTCTATCCAGCTGAGCTAAGAGCGCGCATTTAACGTAAGGTTGGAATTATAGCTAAAAATATCTAAAAATCAAAGCTTTTTTTGATAAAATGTGGAAAAAAATTTCTAAGGTGCATGATGAACTATCAACAATCCCTCAAAACCTCCCTTAAAAGTTCTCTCATCATCTTAAAACTTATCATTCCTATCTACATCATAGCTGATATACTTTTTTTCTATAATCTCCTCTCATATATAAGCTTTTTGTTTGAGCCTATCACCTCTTTTCTTGATTTACCACCAGAAGCTGCTCTTTCCATCGTAAGTGGAATGCTTTTAAACTTGTATGCTGCCATCGCTTTTGCAGCTCCGCTTGATTTAAGCCCTAAAGAGTGGACTATACTAGCTGTTTATCTAGGTATCGCTCATGCTTTAGTAGTTGAAACAGTCATCATGCAAAAAATCGGAATTTCTAAAACCTACTCTTTACTCCTTCGTATAGGAGTTGGGTTATTTGTTGGGTTTTTGACTACTTTGTTACCAGACTCTTTTTTTTCACAAGCTCATGTACAAAACAACTTTGAACAAGAAAATTTTGAATCTATTTTTGCACTTTTACAAAACTCCTTCATCGAAGCTTTTATCTTAGCTTTTGAAGTTATCTTGCTTATTACTGCTCTTATCTTTATCTTAGATTACATCAAATCACTCAAAATCATCCAAGAATATTCAAACAAAGTCAACAGCGCTTTTTCTATCTCCATAGGCGTTATCTTAGGGATTACTTATGGAGCTGGTATCTTAATCAATGAATACGAAAAAAATACACTAGACAAAAAAGAGATATTTTTTATAGGAACTTTTTTGATGATATGTCATGCTATCATAGAAGATACACTACTTTTTGTTATCTTTGGGGCAAATCTATGGGTGATAGTTTCGTTAAGAGTTTTTTTTGCTTTTGCTTTTGCATATGCTCTTACAAGAAGATTAAGATAACTAGTCATTTTCAACATTTTTATGAGACATTTCTAACTTATAAACCATATCTAAAAGCTCTAAAAAGTCTTTCGCTCCGATATAGCCAACATACTCATCTATGATATTAAAGGTTTTTGGGTCTATTAAAAAGTTTGTAGGATAAGCTTCTACATGTAAAAAGTTAGGGATACTCTCTACCCCTGCGATAATCGCTATTCTCTCGTATTGCTTATGGATTTTTTTGATGACTCTTTTATTTGAAAACACATCTTTATCCATTTTTTTACAAAAGTAACAATTCTCACTTACAACACTGATAAGCAAAAGTTTTTTCTCTTTTAGAGCTTTTTCAGCGACACATTTGAGTTCATAATTTTGTGCAAAAACAGTATGTGAACTAATAAAAAAAACAAATGCTACTCTTAAAAATAGTTTCAAAACATACATTTATTTGATTTCTTGGGTATAAATCTCTTCTAAATAAAACAGAAAATCACTCTTTTTCATCAGACCTTTTAACTCTTCAAGAACTTCGCCTTGATGATTTAAAAAGTAAAAAGTTGGGGTAAGCCTTGAAGTAAGATTTGAAGGGATTTCATCTCTTTTTGTATTTAGTTTTATAAAGATATATTTTTCATCTAAGATTTTTTTGACATCATCTTTGGAGAGGACTGATTTTTCCATTCTTTCACAATATGGACAAAAATCCATAATGAGTTCTACTAAAAGTAGTTTTTTTTCTATCTTCGCTCTCATCAATGCTTCATCAAAACTACTTTGTCCATAGAGGGATAAATTTATGCAAAAAAGTGATACAATTACAAGCAAAATTTTTTTCATATCTTCTCCTTTATAGTTTTTAGATAAGGTTAAATTATGATAAAAAAAGTTTTGAATTATACTTAATTTTTTTACAAAAGTCCAGAAAGGTTAAAAAATTTGAACGATAAAATTATAGCTTATCAAGGCGTTGAAGGAGCATACTCAAACCTTGCTTGTAAAAACTCTTTTCCAAACTCTATCACAATAGCTTGTGAAACTTTTGAAGATGCTATGAAACTCGTAGAAGCTGGAACAGCTGATTTTGCTATGATCCCTGTTGAAAACTCAACTGCGGGAAGAGTTGAAGAGATATATAGACTTATCCCTCAACTCTCATTACATATCATAGCAGAGCATTTTGAACCTGTAAATCACTGTTTATTGGGTATCAAAGGCTCTACAAAAGAGAGTATCAAGTATGTCGCTTCCCATCCACAAGCTTTAGCACAATGCCATAAAAACATCAAAAGACTAGGACTTCAAGCACAAGCAAAGTTTGATACAGCAGGTTCGGCAAAAGAGATAAGTGAACTTCAAGATTTAAGATATGGTGCTATCGCTTCAAAACTTGCTGCAAAGCTTTATGATTTGGAGATTATAGATGAGAGTTTTGGTGATGTTATCGGCAATACAACGAGATTTATCATACTTTCAAGAGAAAATATCGTTCCAATCTTTGATAAAAATGAAGAGTATATAACTTCTTTAGTTTTTGCTGTCCGTGATATCCCAAGTGCTCTTTATAAAGCTTTAGGAGGTTTTGCTACAAATGGAGTAAATCTTCTTAAGTTGGAAAGTTATGCCACTGAAAACTTGAAAGTAAGCCACTTTCACATAGATATAGAGGCTCATCCAGAACAACAAAATCTTATCTTAGCTTTAGATGAACTGCATTATTTTGCAAAAGAGATTAAGTATCTAGGGGTTTACAAAAAACACCCTTATAGAAAGCAGTAGTCCTAAAAAGGACTACTTTGTTTACATAGAACCTTTACCTGCTAAAAAAAGCCCAACTTGTTGAAACTCTTTTCCTTTTAACTTCCCACAGATTCCACTCTCATCAAGATAAACTTTTGCATCAGCTACACTTGTAAATCTTTGTGGAGTTTGTTTACAAACTTTTTCATAGATTTTTTTACCCATATCAGCTGCTTTTGCTTGACGTTTTTTAATCATCTTTATATCTGCACTTAGACCTTCACTCACTACTTTTGAAACTTGAGTATAGTCCATCACTTCTCCACCGAACTCTTTTGCAAAATTTTGAGCACTTGCTTCTTTAGCAAAAGCATATTTACTTACAGTAGACATAGTACCTGGTTTGTTTGAGCCAACTACATAGTAAGCACTTGTAGCAGCGATAAATTTAAGTGAATCATTGTCTACAACTTGAGGATTTTGTATAGCTTCGCCAGCTAACATCGCTTCTTCATGCATACAGTGAATTGAACAGTATTGGTGTACTTTTCCTTTTACATTAGCGGCATGGTTTGTTTTATAATACATCGGCAAAGTCATACCACACACTGGACAAAACATCTTAGCTTTTCCCTCTTGAAGGATTTGAGCATCTTTAGGGGAAACTACTCTAAAATCCTGATTTGCCCATAGCATTGTTTTTGGAAGTACGCTCATAGCACCCGCTACCAAGACAAACTTTCCAACAACACCCATCGCCTCTCTTCTTGTATACATCTAATCTCCTTGACGAAAAATTTATCTTTATTGTAGAAAAGAATTGTTAAATATCTGTTAATTAACAAACATTTAACAAATTTTGAGTAAACTTTTGCCATGAAAAACTACCTTTTAATCCTCATCCTTCTTAGCAATCTCCTAGCGAGTTATGACCCAAGGAATGCTCAAGCGATACAAGAGTACTTTAAAACTTCTTTTAGAGCAAAACTTTCTACTAACTCTTTACAAAGATATTATAGTGATTTAAGTTCCCTTATCCTTGATGAAAAAGAGTATGGAATCAAAGATATCCAAGTAGTAGATTTTAAAACCTTAAAGTACATAGATGCAAAAAAAGCTTTTTATGTATATAAATCTCATATCAAAGCAAACTATGGAAAATACTCTCTTGTAGCCTTTGAAAATCAACAAGATGCTCTTTTACATGTAAAAAGATATAAAGGAGAGATTATAGACTTTCAAGAAGCCTTACATGTAAAGAGTAAAACCATCCAATCAGATAGTACCTTTATGCAAAAAAGATATAAGAAAAGAGCTATTCCTATGGGGAAAAAACTCTATGAAAAGCTCTGTAAAGAAGAGCTTGATGTAAGTGAATACCTAGAGATAAGTGATTTAAAAACAGACCTTGAAGAAGAGAGTTTATGTGGTACATTAGAAAAAGAGTATTTAGAAGCACTTACTCTTTATCTTTGGTATGTAAAACGTAAAGGGGACTTAGGGATAGTAGAGGGACAAATAGAAGTAAATGATGAAGAGAAATGTCCAGTATGTGGAATGTTTGTATATAAATACCCTAAATGGGCAGCACAGATTTTTTATAAACATGAAGACCATGAACATCACTTCTCTTTTGATGGAGTAAAAGATTTGATAAAGTTTTACCATGAATCACAAAGATGGGGAAACTATCCTTTTGCAACACAAGCAAATATCACAAAAATCCTAGTAACAGACTATTATACAAGTAAAGGTATAGATGGCTTTAATGCTTATTATGTGATAGGTAGTGATATCTATGGTCCTATGGGACATGAACCTATACCTTTTGAGCATGAAGAAGATGCTATCACTTTTAAAAACGAACACAGAGGAGTAAAGGTTCTTCCTTTCAAAGAACTCTCCAAAGAACTCCCTTATAATCTTGATGTTGGAAAGTTTGATTAAGCTCCTAAGATATGTTTTCGTATCAAAGGATTGAGCAAATGCTCTCCTCTTAACATCTTTATCCTCATCTCTTCAAAGTTGATAGAGCCCTCTTGTGGCTCTTTATAAGCTTTAAAACCATATTCCATTGGTGTTTTCTCATCTATACGGAAAAATGCTTCGCGCATATCTATATATGATTTTACATCATGAGCATATACCCAAAGTTTCAAAGAGTTTATATCTATCTTTTGGTCTCTTGCCCACAAAATCAAACAACCAGGATCATCAAAAAAATGAGTTTTATTTTCTTTGTCGATAGCTTGCGCGGTGTGTTCTTTGCCTACTAAGTACATGTAACACTGAGGACATTGGATTTTGTTATCTTGAAACTCCAAAGCTACCCCATCTTTGTTGTCAATCTCTCGTAAATCGAGATTTTGAGTATATTTTATATAAGCCACAAGGCAAAGTGCCACCAATGGGAAAAAGATTAAAACAAATTTTTTCAAAGCCAGACTCCATTTCTAAGGAAGTATATAAGAGGATAAGCACTCACAAGAAGAGTAAAAAGGATTGTAAAAACAAAGGAGATATTGTAAAGTTTTTTAGAAACTTGTTCTTGTGTCAGTAAAGCTATGATACCTCCTGAAAAGGAAAAAAATGTAGCACAAAAGAGTGTTACATAGATAAGATAGCCAACATAGTAGTAATCTTTTTGCAAGAAGCAAAAAGGACAGTGATGTGTTGGCAGTTCATAGATATATGTTCCAAAGAAGAGTATCAAAGAGATGATAGAGATGATAAGAAATAAAACACTACTTCCTATCCCCATACTTGCTGATTTAGTATATAAAGTTATAAGATGCAAGGCAAAGAGGGAGTAAAAAAGGAGTAGTGTTTGGTAATTTTCAAGTTCAAATATCAAAGAGAGAGATGAGCTTGTTGCAGCTGAGAAGAGTGTTCCACAGCAGCTTACTATCTTATCTATATCCAAGGAGTTAAAAAATCCAAATTCATAAAAGACTTCTATGAGCAAGAAGAGGTATCCTAAGATAAAGAGGATAAACTTCTTTTTAGTTAAGGCTCGTTTTTCATCTTTTAAATCTTTTACATGTAAGACTAGCCATAGACCAAAGAGGTAGAGGTTTATCAGTTTCAAGATAAGTAGATACATCCCAAAGCTTACAGAGTTTACTACTCCTGCTGCGCACATGGCTCCTGTGATAACTCCTGAGATTTTATCACTAGTAAAGATAAAAAATAAAAACAGTGGCAGTTTTAAGAAGAAGATATATTTTACAAAGGTTGCAACTAAAACAGCTCTTTTTTCTAGGGTGTATTGAAAAGAAGTTGTAGCATTCATATCCCAAGAGCGAACGATAGAGATACTTAAAATCACGCACAAGGTTGCTAGGATTAAGAACAGAGCATCCAAAGCTAGAAGTGTTATCACTTCTGGCGTGTAGGTCATAGAATTACTCCTTTTTTCATTTGGATTATCTTATCTATAAAATCCAAATCAAAGAAGAGATTATCATGGGTTGCTACGATGATAGTTTTCCCCTCTTCTTTGAGTGCTTTTAAGTAGAGGATAAAATCTTGTGAGAGTTTTTCATCTAAGTTTGCTGTTGGTTCATCTGCTATGATAATTCTAGGTTCATTGATGAGTGCTCTGGCGATAACTACTCTTTGTTGTTCTCCTCCTGAGAGTTTTTTAACGAGTACATCTCTTTTCTCTTCTATATCAAAGCGTTTTAAGAGAGCCTCACATCTTTGGTCTATGATAGACTCTTCTAAGTTTGAGGGGATAAGGGGTGTTATGATATTCTCTTTTACACTCAGGTTTTCTATGAGGTTAAACTTTTGAAAGATAAATCCTATATGCTCTCTTCGAAAGAGTGATGCAAAATCATCAGGAAGCTTTGAGATATGTTTATTAAAGACAACTACTTCTCCACTACTTGGTTTACTAAGTCCTGCTAGTAAAGAGAGGATAGTACTTTTTCCACTTCCACTTGCTCCTTTGAGCAAAACAAGTTCTCCTTGTTTGATATGGAAGTTTATATCTTTAAGGGCATAAAAGTCATTTGCAAAAATTTTATTTACATTTTTAAATGTTATCATCTTATTACCTCGTCTACATCACTTGAAGCTATCTTCCAAGAGGGGATAATGATAGCAGCTAGATAGATAGGAACACTTAAGAAGAAGATGATACTAAGCATCCCAAAATCTAGGGTAAAGGGAAGTTCAAACGAAGGTTTTAGGATGGAGTATCCACTAAATATATCTCTTAGGAGTGGTGCTTGGAGGATATATACATAAAAGAGCGAAGTGATAAGTGCTATTAAAAAAGCACTAAAAGAGATGATAAAGGCTTCATAGAATTTCCAAGCCAAGATATCATCTATTCTCCAGCCAAGTGCTTTTAAGATACCTATCTCTCTTTTTTCATGGCTACTTAGACCGCTTGCTCTATCATAGATGATGATAAAGAAGGTAAAGATAGCTATAACAAACAAGGATAAGAAGAGTCCACTTTTATAATCAAAGATATTTTGGTAGCTCACTCTTATATCATCTTGGGTGATAACTCTACTATCTGGGTAAATCTGTTTTATTTTAGAGATGATGGAGGGAATTTCATTTTTATTTGGTACTTCTAGGACGATATCTGTTGCGTAGTTTGTTTGCATATCAAAAATCTCTTTTACCAACTCTTTTGGCATAAAAATCATATCATTAGATTCTAGGTTAGTGTTTGTGTCAAATACACCTATAACATCTACTCTTTTTAAGCTTCCATCACTTTTTACGAAGTTAAAGTATTCGTTATAGTAGTTTTGGTTGAAAATCTCTCTAACACCTTTTCCTACTACCATCCCCTCTTTATCTAGTTTAGGAGTTTGTAGCAAGTTATCTAGTGTTTTAGAGTAGGCTTTATCATAGATATCTACTCCTACAACAGAGAAGTTCACTCCAGCGTTTGCGAAGTAGTAGTATCCCCAATATCTTGGGATAACGCTTTGGACTCCATTTATATCAAGCAAAGCATCTAAATGTTGAAGATCGATATTTTCATGTCGTCCTGCTTGGAGCTTTTGGATAGTGATTTGGGGTAAGGATTCTAAGGTTAATCTAATTCATACTTAATAGAGTTTGCTATAAAAAGCATACTTGAGAGTAAGAAGATAACTAACGAGAGTATAAAGAAGGTAAAAAAGCTTTTAAAGCCACTTCTTTTTAGAGAACTGAGGGCATAAGCTAAGAGATAGAGGTTTATTTTTTTATTCACTTTGAAACCTTGAGCTATTTTTTAGGGAACTTGGAGCATAAACAAAGGTTGAGGGAAAGTACTCTAAGAGTTCTGGTGAGTTTGCAAACACTGAAAAGGTATCTGCATAACTTCTATGTCTTATAAAGTGTGCCTCATTTGAAAGTGCCAAGTCTGGTAACGTTGAAAGTTTTACAAATGCCTTCTTGAACTCTTCTTTATCATTTTGCTTGTACATGTAAAGACATTCTATACTCAAAATTACACATAAACAGCTTATCAAATATATATATCTCTTACTTCTTTGTTTCATGAGGGATATTATACTTTCAAAGTGTTAAATTTTTATAAAAACAGACATTTTTTATATGATTGCTTCTACTCTATTTTTATCTGCTTTTTTTGCAAGATAAAGAGCTTTATCAATTTTTTCAAAAAGAGTTTTTATGGTATCTTCTTCTTGATAAATACTAATTCCAAAGCTTGATGTCAAATGCTTGAGCGTTGGAAAATTATATTGTTCGATAATTTGTCTCAACTTTTCAGCTAATTCCCTTGTATCTTCCAAATCAACTCTACGTACTAAGATGATAAACTCTTCTCCACCCCATCTGCCTAAGATATCTGTTTGGCGTATATGTTGTTTTAAAAGCTTTGCAAACTCTTTGAGAACTTCATCTCCCACAAGATGCCCATAAGTATCGTTTACCATCTTAAAATCATCGATATCCAAAAGCATTATCCCAAAACTTTCTTTATATCTTTGTGCTAGAGTTATCTCATTTTGTAGATGTTCGTTGATTTTGTTTCTGTTGTATAAACCTGTTAATGAATCAAAAGTAGCCAACATAGTAAGCTCTTTTTGTACCTCTTGTAAAGTCTCATTAGTTTGACATAGTTTTTGATTTGCGACTTCAAGTTCACTAGCATAAGACATTCTTCTTGAGAGAGCATAA
>DLUF01000115.1 GCA_002742765.1 Sulfurospirillum sp. UBA12182
CTCCTTAGAAAATTTTAATTACGACAAAAGTGTACCACAAACTTTTTTCAAATTCAAGAAAAAAATGTAAAAAACATGAAAAATAGGTTATTTTGTTACTCTTTTGAGATAATTGAAGTTTTTTTATTTTTAAAAGTTAAATTTATTTTACGTATTTTGTAAATCGTGAGAGAATGAGATAGTTTTATTCTCATCTAAAGCGATTAAATTATAGCTCGTCTATATCTACCTTTACACTCTTTGTGCTAAAGAGAGGTTGAATGATTTTTTTTAATGCTGGTAAATTAACACGAACAACATCTTCTATAATCTCATCATCGACACTATCGTAGTCATGGGCTATATAATTTCTTACAGCGCTTATACCTTTTAAATCTTCATTTGAAAAGTTTTCTAAGATTTTAAATTCATTTTCATCTTTAAGCTTTGAAAACTGTTCTGCTATTCTTATAAGGTTCATTCTTATAGCAGGTTTTACTATCTTATCCTCTAGTACTTGTGTGATTTTCAAATCAGCACTGTTTAAAATAAACTCTATATCTTCTATACAATTATATATCTTTTCAAGTCGCCCAAGTGCTTTAGACATAAATGATATCCTTTAAAACTTTTTTGTTATTATTTGGGATAAAATCAACATTTTTTTTAAAAATAGTTTCTAACTCTTTTTTTATACTATCAATTTTTAGGAGTTTTGCAAATCCTCCTTGATACCTTTTTGTAAAAGTTTCATAGTCTACTTCATAAGCAATATCTATGTCGCTGTATTTGTCTTGAGTTTCTTTTGCATAACTACCAAATAAGCCTATTATAGTAATGCCTTCTTGTGCATAAGCAAATTTCATTTTTTGTAAGATTTTTAAGATTTGTTCTTTATCTAACATATTAAGCCTTGGTTGTTGTCTTTTAAATTAATTTTACAAAAAAACAAAAAACAAAGCAAGAGAAAAAAGCTTTACATGTAAAGGTTGAAGCCTTTACATGTAAATGAGTTGTTAGCCAAACATCAACGTTGGTAACCAAAGTGAGATAGCAGGTATATAGGTGACTAAAAGAAGTCCTACAAAGATAGTTAAACTCCAAGGTAATGAAGCCATGATAACTTCTTTAAGATCAAGTCCAGTGATACCACTAGCCACAAAAAGGTTCAATCCAACTGGAGGAGTTATCATACCGATTTCCATGTTTACAACCATAATAACACCAAAGTGTATAGGATCTATCCCTAAAGTTGTAGCGATAGGGAGTAAAAGTGGAACGGTAATCATAACTACTGAACTAGGTTCCATAAACTGTCCCATCAAAAGAAGAAGGACGTTTACGATAACTAAGAACATGATAGGACCAACATTTGCATCCAAAATCATCTGTGTTATATGCTGAGGAATCATCTCATCTGTTAAGAAGTGAGAGAAAATCATAGCATTTGCAATGATAAAGAAAATCATCGCTGTTGTCATCGCTGAATCTAAAAGGATAGGATAGACATCTTTGAGTTTTAAATCTTTATAGATAAAAAATGCTACAAAAAAAGCATAGACAGCACTTGCCGCACCAGCTTCAGTCGGGGTAAAGATACCACCATAGATACCACCTATAACGATAAAGATAAGCATCAATGCCCAAAAAGCATCTTTAAACTTTATCCATCTCTCTTTAAAAGATGCTGGTTTTGTTGCTTCAAATCCTAGTTTTTTAGCTCCTAGATAAGTTACAAGCATGAGCATAGCACCTATCATAAGACCTGGTACAACACCAGCCATAAATAACTTACCGATAGACTCATCTGCGGTAACGCCATAAACGATAAAAACGATAGAAGGAGGGATAAGGATACCTAAACTTCCTGCCGTAGCGATAGTACCGATAGCGTATTTTGAAGGATAACCTGCTTCTTTGATAGCACCATACATAACTGAACCAATCGCAACAACCGTAGCAGGTGAACTTCCTGAAACAGCAGCAAAGATGATACTAGCAAAAATCGCGGCAATAGGAAGACCTCCAGGAAGATGTCCAACAACCGCTTTAGCAAAATCTATAATTCTACCAGCAGCACTTCCACGAGCAAGAAAAGCTCCTGCAAGTACGAACATCGGAATCGCCATCAAAGAGTACTTGTTCAAACCATCAAAAACATGCGAAGTAATCCCTAAAACATCAAAATCCGTAAACATCATCGCTGTAAGCATCGTTGAGATACCAAGCGATACAGCCACAGGAACACCGATAAGCATCAATGTAAACAAAAGACCAAATAGACTAAGCATTATCATGATGAACTCCTGAACGCTCTGTTGTATCATGAATCACTTCATGTTCATTAGCCTTAAGTACTTTATCTGCATCCATGATCGAAATCTCATAAATCTTTTCACCCGCTCTATAAGCAGCCCCCGCAAAAGCAATAGGAAGTACTAACTGTGGTATCCACATTGGAATTTCCAAGTCTATACTCATCTCCCCAAAATCTGCAATCAAAAGACAAAGTTCATACCCAAAATAAGACATCAATGCTAGATAGATGAATGAAACCATATTTGAAAATATAACAAAAGCTTTTGCTACTGCTGAAGGAAAAAGAGAGAGTATAACTGTTACAGAGATGTGTATTCCCTTTTTAAAACCATATGCTGCACCAAACAATGCCGACCACATGAACAAGTAGTTTGTCAACTCCCCTGCCCATGTGAGACTGGTGCCAAAAGCGTATCTTAGCACAACATTAACGAAGGCTAAGATAACACCCAAGGCTATACCGATAACGGCTATGTTTTTATTGATTGCAGCAACCCCTAGATCTAAGATCGTAAAGAATTTGCCCATTATAGATTCTTTTTTATTATTTTACAGCTTGCGCTTTTTTGATTAAATCTTCTCCAATAGTTTCATAGAACTGTGGATAAACACCTTCCATAGCTTTTGCCCAAGCAGCTTTTTGCTCTGGAGTTAATTTATAGATAGTAAGCTTACCTGTTGATTTTGCATACTCTTCCATTTGCGCTAAAAGTTTTGCATCATCCTCAGCAGCTAACTTTCTCTCAAACTCAGTCGCTTCTTTCATAGCTTGAAGAACTTTACCTTTATATTCATCTGGAAATTTTTTCCAAAATCTCTCACTCATGATAACTAAATATCCAAGATATCCATGCTCACTGATAGTTAAGCTTGTTTGTACTTCATTGAATTTTTTAGTTACGAAATTTGAAAGTGGATTTTCAGCAGCATCAACAACACCTTGTTGTAATGCAGAGTAAACTTCTGAGAAAGGAAGAACTTGAACACTACCACCAACTGCTTTCATTTGTGCTTCTAAAACTTTTGAAGACATGATTCTGAACTTTTGTCCAGCTGCATCTTCTGGGTTTATGATAGGTTTTTTGTTTGAAGAAAAGTGTTTGAAACCAGCATCCCAATAATCAAGAGCAACGAAACCTTTTGCTGTTACTTTGTCTTTAAGAATTTGTCCAACTTCGCTATCAAGTACTGCGTGAAGGTGTTTTGTATCTCTAAACAAGAAAGGAAGATCAAAAAGTTGTATCTCTGGAACTAAGCTTGTAAATTTTGAAAAACTAGGAATTGCGATATGAGCATTTCCTATCTTCAAGGCTTTCATAACAGCATCATCATTGTAAAGTTGCGCATTTGGAAATACTGCTACTTCAACTTTTCCACCTGTAAGCTCATTAACTCTTTTTGCAAAAAAGTCAGCAGCCTGTCCTTTTGGTGTTGAAGCACTCACAACGTGACTAAGCTTAATCGTATAATCAGCAGCAAAAGCTACTGAAGCCAAAACTGCCGATGCAGTAAGTAGTTTGATAAATTTTTTCATCAAATTCTCCTTTTGGAATTTTATTTAAACTGAGTATAATCAAAAGATATGTATAAATTATGTAGGTTTTAATTTTATTCTAAAAAAAGAGTTACAAAAAATTCCTTAGTTACATATAGTAGCATTTGGATTTCACAAAAGAAAAAGATGTTACAACTTGTAGCCATATCCTTGTATATTTTTGAGTGTATTTGGTGGGAGTTTTTTCCTAAAGTTTTTTATCATGAGTCTCAGAGCATTTAAACTCATGTACTCATCTCCCCACAATGTCGCTTCTATCTCTTCATAGCTAAGAACATTTTTCTTCTTTAGAAGCATATCTAAGAGTTTAGACTCTTTTTTTGTTAAATCATAAACTTTAAATCCATGTGTAATGGTTTTTTCCAAACTATCATATACCCAACCCTCTTCAAGTTCTACTTTTGTCTCATCCTCACAAGTTGACAAAAACTTTTTTAAAGCTTCCATTAGTTTGGTTTCTGTGATAGGTTTTACGATATATCTCACTAAAGACAATTCAACAGCTTCAAGCATAAAATCAACTTCAGTATGCGCTGATAAAATTATAATCTCAACTTCTTTATTTTCATCTCTAATCCGCTTCACAAGTTCTATACCATTTAACCTTGGCATTTTGATATCTGTGATAATCAAATCTATCTCTTTTTCTAAAAAAAGCTCATATGCTTCTTCTCCATCTTTTGCCAAATAAACCTCATCAAAGATTAAAGAGAGCATCTCATGTACATTTTTTCTAACACCTTCTTCATCTTCTGCATAAAGGACTTTATATTTGGAGAGTTTTTTTAGCATATTTTCATTCATAGATATTACCTCAACTTTTTGTTGAAGTTATGTTAATATATTATCTTTTTTATTTATATTAAAAAAAGGTTTTACATTTTGAAAATCATAAAAGAAACCAACATCTCCAATGTCATAATCTTTAGCTCAATGCTTATAATCATGTCTTTAATGCTTTTTAATGGCTATTACTTTATAAAAAAACAATACGATATTTTAGATAGAGGTATAAAAGAGAGTAGAGAAAATTTTGTAGCTTCACAAAAGCAACTTGTAAAAAGAGAGGTTGATTCTATCATCAATTTGATAGATTTTAAGATAAATGCAACACCAAAAATCTCAAAAGAGGCTTTACAACTAGAGCTAACAAAATGGATAAGAAGCATACGCTTTGGAAAAGATAATGAAAATTATATCTTCGTATACAAACTAGAAAAACCTGAAGGCGGAGATGATTTTGCAAAAATGCTTATAAATCCAAATAGACCTGATTTGGAAGGTCGCTATATCTCAGATTCTTACAAAGATAGTGAAGGCAAACAATTTAGAAAGATATTTATCAAAGAGATAAAATTAAAAGGATCTTCTTTTGTTACCTATACTTATAAAAAACCTGGAGAAAATGAGTTTCGACCTAAGATATCTTACTTTAGACTCTACCCAAAATGGAACTGGGTTATAGCAGCTGGAGCTTACTTAGATGATATAGATGTAGAGATAAATCAAAAAAAAGAGTCCCTTAAAAGAACAGTGCAACTTGAAATCACCTCTGCGATTATCATCTTCCTTTTTTTCTCCTTAGTTGCTAATGCTTTTGCCATATTTTTAGGAAAAGGAATAGAGCTATTTTTAAATGACTACCACAAAAAAATAAAACAAAAGACCGATGAGTTGGAGGATTTTAACAAAACACTTGAAAAAAGAGTTGAAGAACAAGTCGTCAAAGCTAGAGAACAAGAACAAATGCTTATCCAAAAATCAAAATTTATAGCACTAGGTGAGATGATAAGCAATATCGCTCATCAATGGAGACAACCTCTTTCTGAGCTTTCTGCCCTCATCATGACTATTAAAATCAAACATACTTTAAAAAAACTTGATGATGAAACCATGCAAGAAAAAGCACTTCAAGTCGAGAAAATCCTAGAGTATATGTCAAAAACCATTGATGATTTTAGAGACTTTTTTATGCCAAAAAAAGATAAAAAAGAGTTTTGTATAAAAGATGCTGTTGAAGCTGTGATGAATATAATCGGTTCAAGTGCAAAAAGTAGAGATATCGAGATTTTTATAAATATAAAAGATACCGAAAAAATCTATGGTTATAAAAATGAATTTGAACAAGCTATTTTAAATATCATCACAAATGCGAAACAAATTCTCAAACAAAGTACCATCACAAATCCATTTATAAAAATTGACCTATCTGTTGAAGGAGAATTTCTTTGCCTTAGTATACAAGATAATGGTGGAGGGATTAAAATCGAACCGTTAGAAAAGATATTTGAGCCTTATGTCACGACAAAAGAAGACAGTGGAGGAACAGGAATAGGACTTTACATGTCAAAACTCATTATTGAAAAAAGCATGGGTGGAATTTTAAGCGTTTCTAACACTAAAGTCGGAGCAAAGTTTGAGATAAGATTAAAAAGGATAAAAACTATTTAGAAGAGGTGCTTGGCCTTACCTCTTCTAAACTCTTATCTATTATTTTTATCATCTATGAAATTAACTAATGAAATTATAAAAATTCAAGGTAAACCATCAGTTAACAATCAATCTAAAATCACCATTTCTTCTTTTGGAACTTCTTTTAAAACTTGTCTACTTTTGGTTCTTTTGTGTTCTTTAAAAACTTCAGTTTTAGCTTTTTTCATCTCTTTAGTACTAGAGAGCAAAAAATACTCTTTTAACTTTCCATCATCAAAAATCGCATAGATACTCTCCCCTACATTTGCAACTTTGCGAAAATAGGAGAATCTAGCAAATGGCAATTTTGCATTTGACATATCCTCCCCTTTAATCTCATAAAACCATTCATTTGTCTCTTGTTTATAGTATAACTTTTCAATAAACCCTTTTATAACACCACTTTTTTCTGCCTCTTGATTAACACTTTGATTTACATTTTTAGGAGATTCTTGTACATGTACTTTCTCATATGCTATATACTTTGTCTGAGCTTGACAGCCTAGAAAAAATATAGACACTACTATATATAATATGGTTTTTTTCATCATTACCTTTCTATAATTTTTATAGATATTTTTGCTTAGATTATATTAGTTACCACAAGCTGCTTTATTTCCTGTTCCTTTTGCGAACATTACAAAAAAAGAGACCAAAGAGCGTAAATCTTGTTGATTTGTGAGTATTTTTGATTTTGGACACTCTTTTTTAAGCACTTTTGCCAAAGTTTTATTCGAATAAAAATCTTTCCACTCTTGTGCACTATATTTTTGACCCATCACATCACCTGTGAAACCACAGCTCTCTTTTAAATTTGTTTCATAAACCTTTCTTCCCTTTAACACACCTGCTTCAAGATGTCCTACAAAAAGAAAAGAGAGCAAAACAAATGTAACCAACTTTTGCATTTTCACTCCTTATTTTAAAACTGACTTTTACTATAAAAAATCAAATCTGTGAAACTCTATACTGTTAGTTTAGCATACGAACTTAAAATTGACGAACAAAATGTCAAAAAATCCTCTTTTTATTAGATATTTTTACTGCTATTGCACATTTTTCTATTTTTAGATACAATCATTTTCCACTTTTTGCTGGGGCTGACTTGGCTTCGACAGGAGTAGTTTTAGCTTATGGCTGCATGTCGCGAGTGAGGGTCTTGCGTTAGACAACCTTCAAACAATAACTGCTAACAACAGTAACTATCGTCCTGCTTACGCTGCTGCGTAAGTTTTAAAAAACTGAGGACTGCTTCCACTTCTGATTCTATCCAAGGAAGACTTTGGAAGTATAATAGCTATG
This sequence comes from Sulfurospirillum sp. UBA12182, assembly GCA_002742765.1. Lineage (GTDB taxonomy): Bacteria > Campylobacterota > Campylobacteria > Campylobacterales > Sulfurospirillaceae > UBA6810. The sequence continues at coordinate 7,628 of DLUF01000115.1, forward strand.
ATAGATATATCTAAAGAGTGTCTTGGCTTTAGATGAAAGTTAAAGACTCGTTTTGCGTAGTTTTGTAAGTTGTATGAAGCAAAATTAAATCCAAACAACTTTTTCTAAGCATGTAGACGTCATAGGTGGCTATTTTTGGACTGGGGTTCGATCCCCCACAGCTCCACCAATTATCCATTTCAAACGCTTTCAGATACAGAAATCAAAAAAGCAAAGATAAAAGATAAGGATTATAAGTTAGCTGATGGACAAGGGCTTTATCTTGTCATTAAAGCAAACGGTACTAAATTTTTCAGATATGACTATTCTTTTTTAAATAAAAGAAAATCTATGTCTTTTTGGCTTTATCCTGATACTATTTTAAAACAACTTTGGTTTTCTTGTGCTTGCACTCTCTGTGAGAAAATCTGCACTAAAAGTCTTTCCTCTTCCTCTTGCCATATCTATCTCCTAAAATCTTAGATATATTCTATCTTTTAGGAATTTAAAATCTCAAATTTACTGTCTAAAAGCATATTGACTTCATAATTTTTCCAATCTTTTCCCCATGCATGTTCCCAGTGTTCTTGATCTTCTAACCGATTGTATGCTAAGCCCTCTTTTGCTTCTTGTTTGTCTCCCCTTACTTGACATAATTATCCGATTATCGTATAATTATGAAAAAAGGGAGCTGTTATGAAAACAAAAGAAATTCACTCTATACTTGGTGTTGCTCCCGCTACATTTTTTGACCGGAACAAGGCAGATAGTAAAAAAAAGAAACTTGCAAAACTACTAAAAGAGTTAGATACTGATACTGTTGTCACTCTTTTAGAAAAAGCGAAACAAAAACCTAAAAAACCCAATATGCTTTTATATACGGTTAATCAATCTATAGGAGATAAATCAAAACATTTTACGCTTACAAGTCTCAAAAATCTTTTTTATAAAAAAGAGCCTTTCAATCTTTATGACAAGTATGCTATAAATACTATAAAAGTTGAGGCTACTAACATTGAAATTGAGCAATTTGCCAACTATTATAAGATACCTATGCAAAGAATTTATAGAGTACTCAAAGCATGTTAAAAAATATTGAATTTATCAAACAACATTATAGTAATCAAATTGAGACACTAAACTGCTTTATCGATGATGCATATCCAAATCTACCAAATCAAGATACTTCACAAGTTCATTTTGGCGGTGGAACTGCCTTAGCGATATATTACTTTCAACATAGACTGAGCTTTGATGTAGATTTATTTGTGCAAGACCCGCAAATAATAACATATCTCAGTCCTAAACATTGGATAGAAGATAGCCAAGCTTTTGGAGATGAAGCATATATAGATTTTGCGCATCATATTCGTGTTTTATCTTCTAAAAACAAAATCAAATTAGATGTCCTTGTAGCACAAGACAACCTCGCAAATTGTTTTATTGATGATTCAAATATACTCTTTAATACAACTGTACATGTAGAAAGTATAGAAGACATTATTGCAAAGAAAATTATCTATAGAAGAGAAGAAAATTTTACAAGAGATATAATAGATATTGGCATTGCCATCCAAAAAGAAAATATCCTTGAAAAACTAATAGCTTTAGAGGCTATAACAAATCAAGATATTCGTGAATTGCATAATGCTCTTGATAAATTAGATAAGCATAAATATAATATGGAATTAACAATTGTTAATCCTTTTAAACAGTATTTTGAAATAGCAAAAAATTCAGCAGAAATCATCCAAAAAGAGTGTAAAATTTTTCTATAGTAATCAAGTTTTACAGTACTAAATGAATTATTTTTCTTTTAAGGTTCTTAATTTTAAGTGGTTTTATTATGCACTTTGGTTGACCACAGCTCCACCAATTTTATCTTTATAAAATCACAAAAATGCTATAATCAAAGTTATTTTTCAATTTATGGAGTTTAAGTATGAGATTTTTGCTTGGCCTGCTACTCATATTTTCAACTCTTTTTTCTCAAAATCTTCAGAGTGATTTTTCTGAAGAATTTGGATACAAAGAGGAGAAAAAAGATCTGTTTTATGAGTATAACTCTTTTATGACCAATGTTAATGACACGGTTTATACTTATATTTTCAATCCCCTTGCAAAAGGCTATGAAGATATAGTTGCTCAGGATATAAGAATCGGGATATCGAATGCATATGAAAATATCAAATTCCCAATCAGATTTATAAACAATATCTTACAATTTAAGTTTAAAAACTCTTTTGTTGAACTTGAAAGATTTGTCATCAACTCATCTTTGGGGTTTTTAGGATTTGGAGATGTTGCAAAAACTCAATTTGGCTTAGATGCCAAAAAAGAGGATTTTGGACAAACTCTAGGATACTATGGCTTTAACAACACTCCGCACATCGTACTTCCTCTTTTAGGACCTTCTAATTTACGAGATATTTTTGGTATGGGTGGAGACTATTTTGCAAATCCTCTATCTTATGTTGAAAATCGTGGAAATCTTTTAGCAAATGACGAAGAGTCTACATATGTTAAAGCTTTTGATACACTCAATGAAAACTCTTTTAATTATAAAAGATATGAAAGTATCAAAAAAGATTCTCTGAACTTATATATTCTTTTACGAGATGCTTATGAGCAAAAACGAGATAGAGAAATATCGGAGTAACAACATGAAAATAATAACCTTTTTATTAGTATTTTTACTAGGTACAAATCTTTATGCTTTACAAGAAGATAAAATCCTCTCAACTATGCAAGAAAAAGTTGATTTTGCTACTAAAACGCTTATGCAAAAAGATAAAAAAATCCAAGAAAAAGCCAAACAAATCTTTTCAGAGATTGAAGGAGTTTTCGATATGCCCCTTATGGGTAGACTCTCTTTAGGAAAATACTGGAATACTTTATCAAAAGAGCAACAAAATCTTTTTCTCTCTCTTTTTGAAGAGTTTATGAAAAACTCTTACATCGACCAGCTTGAACTTTATAACAATGAAAAAATCACCATCAAAGAGTTAGAAAAAATCAAAGAAAATAGAATCTATCTGCACTCACAAATACAAGGGGAAAAAGAGGTTTTTAAAATCATTTATAAATTTCACAAAAATCCACAAAACAACTGGTTGATATATGATGTTGATATCATTGGAGCAAGTATCATCAAGACTTATAAGGCACAATTTGAAGATATAATGGCAAATAATTCATTTGATTATTTGATTGAAAAACTAAAAAATCGATAAATGCTAAAAAATTTTTATAAAAATATACTCTTCAAATACCCTTTTGTCTGTATAGCACTTTTATCGCTTTTTATAGGCTTTTTGGCATACGAGAGTAAGAATTTGGAGATTGATGCGTCTGCTAAAACTTTACTGTTAGAAGATGATAGCGACCTTTTATATACCAACAAAATCTCTCAAAAATACAAAAACTTAGATATCTTGGTTGTAGCTTACAGCCCAAAACTGAATCTTTTAGATAAGCAAACACTTCAAGTTATCCAAAATATTTCTGATGATTTTTTAAAGTTACAACAAGTTGAAGCTGTAACTTCTATCCTCAATGTTCCTCTGCTACAAAGTCCTATACGCCCAATTAATGAATTAGTAAATGATGTTACAACACTTTTAAGTCCAACAGTAGATAAAAAACTTGCAAAAGAAGAGTTTTTAAATAGTCCAATATACAAAAACAACCTAGTAAGTAGTGATTTTAAAACTACTGCCATAGTTTTACATGTAAAGGATGATTCTTTATTAAAAGCTCTTCAAGAAGAGCTAAAATCTTTAAAAAAAGGCTCTTTTGAAGAGTTAACACTACAACAAAAGATAAAACAGTACAGAGATAATAAAAGAGAAGAGACACATCAGTTTATCAAGGACATACGTCAAATCATCGCTCATTATGAACAAGATGGGGAGATGTTTTTAGGTGGTGTAAATATGATAGCTGATGATATGATAACTTATATAAAAAATGACCTTTTTATCTATGGATTTGCTCTTTTAAGTCTTTTAGTTTTAACACTGTGGTTTATCTTTGGGGAATTACGATGGGTTTTTATCCCTGTTATCATCTCTCTAGCTTCCATCATAGCAACAAGTGGTATGCTTGGGCTTTTTGGATGGGAAGTGACCGTCATCTCCTCAAACTTCATCTCTTTACAGCTTATTATAACTATTTCCATAGTTTTACATTTGATTGTCAGATACAGAGAATTAGCTCTTAGTTCACCATTTTTATCAAAAGAAGAGATTATCTTAGAAACTATGCTTTCAAAAGCAAATCCATCATTTTTTGCTATCATCACCACTATCGTTGGTTTTGCATCTTTATCTTTTTCAAATATCTTACCTGTTATGAATTTAGGTTGGATGATGAGTAGTGGTATCTTTATCTCACTCATTTTATCTTTCATCATTTTTCCACTTATTTTGCTCTTTTTAAAACCAACAAAACCAAAAACATCCTTTGAAAAACACTTTTCTCTCACACATTTGTTTGCAAGAAGCGTACAAAACCATGGAGGAAAAATTCTTTTTTTTAGCACAATTGCTGCTTTATTTAGCCTTAGTGGTGCTAGTAAATTGCTAGTTGAAAATAGCTTTATAAACTATTTTAAAAGTTCAACAGAGATTTACAAAGGCATGGAAGTCATTGATAACAAATTAGGGGGAACTACCCCACTTGATTTAATCGTAAACTTCAAAGAAAAAGAGGTGCAGATGCCTCAAGAAAGTTTAGATGACTTTGCGCAAGAGTTTAGTGAAGATACGAACGAAGCTCAATACTGGTTTACAAATTCAAAAATGCAAAAGATTGAACAAATTCATGATTATCTCAATTCACTTCCGCAAATAGGCAATGTCCAATCTCTAGCTACTATCTTAAAAATCGGCAGATCTCTCAACAAAGGAAGAGATTTGGATAATTTTCAATTAGCTCTTTTATATAACAAAATTCCACAAAAATATAAAGATATTCTCTTAAGTCCTTATCTAAATATTGCTGATAATGAAGTACGCTTCACCACAAGGATTATCGATTCTAATCCTGCTTTACGAAGAGATGAACTTATCCAAAAGATTAATCAAGACATAGGCAAAATCATAAGTGAAGATGAGGGAAGCTATCGCCTCTCTAACCTCATGATTTTATATAACAACATGCTTCAAAGTCTTTTTGATTCGCAGATTAAAACTTTAGGTTTTGTGCTCTTTTCTCTTTTTGTGATGTTTTTAATTATATTTCGCTCACTTAAAATCGCTAGTATTGCTATCATTTCAAATGCGATTCCTATAAGTATTATCTTTGGGATTATGGGTTGGTTTGCAATCCCACTTGATTTGATGACTATAACGATAGCTGCTATAAGCCTTGGGATAGGAGTAGATGATACTATTCACTACATTCATAGATACCTTGAAGAGATAAAAAAAGATGGAGATTTTTTAGCAGCTATGCACCGCTCACATAACTCTATCGGTTATGCAATGTACTATACAACTTTTGCCATTATACTTGGTTTTTCTGTTCTTGTTTTTTCGAACTTTATACCAACTATCTATTTTGGATTACTTACTGTTTTAGCCATGTTTATGGCATTACTTTTTGCACTTTTACTTTTACCGAGGCTTTTTATCATCTTTAAGATAAACGCTTAAGCGTTTATCTTCTCTTTTATGATTCTTGCTTTTTCGCAGATACTCTTTATCTTTTGGGTATCGCTGATAGTATCGTCTAAGAGCACTTTTACAAAAGCACTTCCTACGATAACTCCATCTACTCCCTCAGCTTTTTCTTTTGCACTTTTTTCATCGACACCAAAACCTACAAAAACAGGTGTTTTGCTATACTCTTTGATACTACTAATTATCCCACTCAAATCCTCACTTGCACCACTTCCTGTGATGCCAGCATACGCAACGAGGTAGATAAATCCTTTTGCATCACTAACAAGCTCTCTTACTCTTGGCCTAGAATCAGTTGGTGCTACAAAACTTATAAGAGACATATCTTTTGCAACCACTTGTTTTGCATATACTTTTGCCTCTTCTAAAGGAAGATCAGGGATAATGAAGCCTTTTACACCCAGTTCATGAGCTTTACATGTAAAGCTTTCAAATCCTTTGTGATAAAAAGAGTTAAAATACCCCATCCAAAATGTATCTATATTTGAACTAATCTTAGATGATATATCTAAGAGATTTTGAATTTTAAAACCATTTTGTAAGGCTTTTAAATTTGCCAATTCTATAACTGGACCATCTGCTACTGGATCAGAAAATGGAATACCTAGTTCTAACTTATCAACTCCAGCATCTTTCATACTCAAAGCTAAATCAACACTAAATGAGACACTTGGAAATCCCGCTGTTATATATCCTACTAATTCTTTCAATCTCTCTCCAAATTTACAGGAACTTTGATGATGAGAGGTTCTAACATACTAAAATATTCATCATCATTTTCTATGTTTTGTCTATATTTTTCAAACTGGTCACTGACCATTAACAGCCAGTCGATAAACTCTTCACTCGCTGGACCTTTGAGCATTCTTGCTTCTTCTGCAACATCTTCACACAAAGTAGCTAATTTGACAATAGCGTCCAACTTTAAAAAACCAGCGGCTGATTTCATGTTGTGGAAAATCCTAAAAAGTTCGCCCATATTTTCTTCATAATTATCAATTTTATTTAAACCGATTATGAGCGGTTCCATATTTTCACACATGATAGAGTAGTGGGATATAAAATCCTCTACAATCTCTAAATCAAAATCAACCTCTAAGCGCGAAAATAGTCCCATAAAATCCGTTTCCTCAGTAAAAAGTCTAATCCTTGATTGTAATCATACCATTTTTTAGATAAAATCTAATTCAAAATAGGGGCTTTTCATATTTTTCAAAACTTTGCCCACAAAAGGTTTTTAATGAGAACAATTTCTTCTATTAAGAAAGCTAAAAACTCTACTCCTCTTACTGTTATAACAGCTTATGACGCACTTTTTGCGTCAATTTTTAACCAAAAAGTAGATATGATTTTAGTAGGTGATAGTTTAAATATGAGTTTTGGAAATAAACCAGATACACTCTGTGCTACTCTTGATGTTATGATATATCACACAAATGCTGTTTGTCTTGGTGCACCTGATACTTTTATCATCTGTGATATGCCTTTTGGAACATATACGGATAAAAAAACAGCTCTCAAAAACGCTTCAAGAGTCTATCAAGAGACAAATGCAAATGCTGTTAAGATAGAAGGTGGAGTACAAAGAGCACATATCATCAAAACGCTTACAGAAAACTCTATCGCAGTTGTTGGACATATCGGACTTATGCCTCAATTTGTTAGAAGCGAAGGTAGCTACAAAATCAAAGGCAAAAACGAAGAAGAAGCACTACAACTTATCAAAGATGCAAAAGCCGTAGAGGAAGCAGGAGCCTTTTGTCTTGTTATAGAAGGAGTCAAAGCTGACGTAGCAAAACGTATCAGTGAAGCTGTTAGTATCCCAACCATTGGCATAGGTTCTGGAAATGCAACAGATGGACAAGTGCTTGTTTGGAGCGATATGCTAGGTTTTTATGAAAAATTCCAACCTAAATTTACAAAACGATATCTTCAAGGAGCTGATTTGGTCAGACAAGCCCTTGATGAATATGTCCAAGAAGTACAAACAAGAAAATTTCCTGCAAAGGAACACACTTATTAATGGAAAGAATCATTGAAATAGAAAAAATCTCTTTTGAAAATGAATACGAAAAGAGTCTGCGTCCTAGTTCATGGGATGATTATATAGGTCAAGAGAAAATAAAAAAGAATCTTCAAGTTTTTATACAAGCTTCAAAAAAAAGAGAGGAAGCTCTTGATCATGTTCTCTTTTTTGGACCTCCTGGTCTTGGGAAAACAACTCTTGCATATATCATCGCAAATGACATGGGATCAAACATAAAGATGACTGCTGCTCCGATGATAGAAAAAAGTGGAGATTTGGCTGCGATTTTAACAAATCTAGAAGCTGGAGATATTCTTTTTATTGATGAGATTCACAGACTTTCTCCTGCGATCGAAGAGATACTCTATCCTGCTATGGAGGATTTTAGACTTGATATCATCATCGGTAGTGGTCCTGCGGCACAAACTATCAAGATAGACCTTCCACGCTTTACACTCATAGGAGCAACAACAAGAGCTGGTATGATAAGTTCTCCTTTACGAGATAGGTTTGGAATGCACTTTCGTTTACAGTTTTATACCCCCGAAGAGTTAGCAACTATCATCATAAGAGCTGCAAAAAAACTAGACAAAGAGTGTCATAAAGATGCTGCTTTAGAGATGGCAAAAAGATGTCGTGGAACTCCTAGAATCGCTCTTCGTTTACTAAAGAGAATCCGTGATTATGCAGATGTAGCAAATGAAAAACTCATAACTCTTGAGCGTTCTTGTTATGGGTTAGATGAACTTGGCGTGAATGAACTTGGCTTTGACGAACTTGATTTAAGATTTTTAAAAATCTTACTCGAATCTAAAGGTCGACCAATGGGACTTAGCACTATGGCTGCTGCTTTGAGTGAGGATGAGGGAACTATCGAAGATGTAATCGAGCCTTATCTCATCGCAAAAGGCTACATAGAAAGAACAGCTAGAGGAAGGATAGCAACCCCTAAATGTTACGATGTTTTAAAACTCTCAAACCCATATAGCACTGGTCTTTTTGGGCTTGAAGATGAGTAATTTTTTTAGAAGCTTAGTTTTAAATGAGTTTAAAACTATAGGAGACGCTAAACATGAACAGTAACCGCATCTTTTTAGCTGGTATATTTTTGATTGTTCTTTACTGGATGATTAAACTGTATGAGCCATTTTTAGTTACTTTTGTCATTTCTTGTCTATTAGCCATAGCAACTTATGGGATAAATCTTAAGTTATTACAACTCACAAGAAGAAATGTACTCGCTGCTTTTCTCTCGACACTTCTTCTTTCTATACTCTTTTTTGCACCTATTATTTATATCATTACCTCAGTTGGAGGAGTTGTAGAAAATTTCAATCCAAAAATTATAGAGAAGATAGTAGCTTACATCAACCAACTTGATTTTGCAATCCCTAGTAGTCTCTCTTTTGTAGAAAATGACATTAGAGAATTTTTTTCAAATTTTGATTTAAAGCATCTGACTTCACAAACTTTGAGTTATGCTGCAAATATAGGGAAAAATAGTGCAACATTCCTTAAAGATATGTTTCTCATCGTAGTTTTTTTCTTTTTTGCAAATCTTTATGGTCCCTCTTTAGCCCAGTATGCAAAAAATGTTATGCCGATGGAAACAAGCGAAGTAGACTTGGTTTTTAGTGAAGTTGCAAATGTGATGAGTATACTCTTTTATTCTATCTTAGTGACGGCGATTTTTGAAGGTGCTTTGTTTGCTATCATAGGCATGGCTTTTGGATATGATGGTCTCTTACTTGGGATTTTATATGGTTTTGCCTCTTTAATTCCTATCGTAGGAGGAGCTTTGATGTGGGTTCCTATATGTGCATATGAGCTTGCAAATGGAAATATCACTGAAGCTATCATCATCGCACTTTATTCCATCATCGTTATCTCAGTCATTGCCGATACTTTTATCAAGCCGCTTATCATCAAGTATATCAATCAACTCTCAAAGATTCCAACAAAGATAAATGAACTCTTGATTTTCTTGGCGATTTTAGCAGGTCTTAGTACTTTTGGTTTTTGGGGAATGATTTTAGGACCAGTGATAACAGCCCTTTTCATAGCGATTTTAAAACTCTATGAGCTTTTAAAAATGAAAAACTATATGTAGTACATGTAAAGCTTTACATGTACTCATATCTCTTCTTCAAATTCCTTTAGCATTTCGATTATTTTGCGATATCTACTCTCTCTCTTTTCGATAAATTCTTCTCTTTGCGCTGCTATCTTGGCAAACTCATCCATCAATCTATCATAATTTTTATTTAAAAAAGTGTTGTTTGTAGACATATAATTTTGAAGCTCATAAAGATGAAAACTTCTGCTTAAACGCTCTTTTATATCTTCTAATTTTGGTTGATAAAGTGAAAAACGAGTAGGGTTTTGTACATAAAGTTCGATTGATTTTTCTATTTTTTTCTCCAAAAAAGCCACACTCACTTCTGTCGCATTTTGATAATTAAAGCTTACTGCTGAACTTAGATGGTTGAACTCTGAACTTATCTTTGCATAAGATGCGTGTATCTCATCACTAAAAGGCTTGAGGATATTTTCGTAAGCTTTTGAGGCAAATTTTCGTATATTTGCAAACTCGATATCAGAGTAGAGTTTTTTTGGTTTTCTTACTAACTCATAAGGATTTTGCCATTTACGAATCCTTTTTTTAAGCATTTCAAACACTTCTGCATTGTTTTCATTTACTTCATCTTGGATATCTTTGAGATGTTTAACATACTTTTTAAACATTTTATTGACTAGTTCATCATCATAAAAAAGCTCTTTATAGATAGCATCACTGTCGATTTTAGGTGCTTTATATTCGATAGCTTCATAGACTTCTGATTTTTGAAACAGGGAACTTTTTTTCAAAACATATCGAAGACGGTTTTGAGAGTCTATGTGGCTATAAATGTTATTTGCTATTGTTTCTATGAGTTGTTCTATCTTAGCATAAGCCTCTTTTAAATCCTTTGCAAATTTTCTTTTTAACTCACTAAATCTCTCTTGTGCTTCACTTTCAAAACTTCTTAACTCTGCTTTTAACTCTTCATGGATAGTTAAAAATATCCCATACTGCTCTTGTAGTTTTATGCATATCGTTTTTAACTCTTTTTTGATAGCATACTCTTTAGCGCTCAGTGCTTGTGGTCTGATTTGGGTATAGATAAAATCAAGAACAGCTTGTATATTTGACTCTGCAAGTAGGTGCATGTTTTGGCTCAAATCACTCTTTAAGATTTTTTCTACTTCCTCTTTATAAAGAGCATATTCGTCCAAGATTTTCTTCTCTTCTTCTTTTACATGTAAAGGGTTCAGTTTTTGTTTTAAGGCTGTTAAGAATTGCTCTAATGCCTCATTAACCAACACATTTTTATCATGACTTCTGGATTCTAACGCTTGAATAGCTGAGATAGGAATAACCTCACTAAAAAATTGTGCAAAACTTTTTTTTACATATTCTAATGTTTGCGATACTTGCTCTTGTGTAAACTTGTCTTTTTGGTTTAAGACACATAAAGACTTATTTTGGTACTCACAAAGATACTGTTCGAGAACTCGTGCTTCACTCATTTTACCAGCATTATCTATCAAAGAGAGCCAGATAATCCCATCTACTTCTTTTAAGACTTGTTGCGTTACAGAAGTGTCTGCGTTTGAGTTAGAGTTCAGTCCTGGAGTATCTACAAAAACAATATCTTTTAAAATCTCTAAAGGAGCATAAAGTGTAAGATACTCAATCTCTTCAACATCCCCTCTTTGGTCTGTGAACTTTGCGATTTCTTCTACATTATGATACTCATCTACCCCATCTTTATAGCAAACACGAATCTTTAATTCATCTGCATATCTTATATAATTTACTTTTGAAGTAACTGGAGTAATCCCTGTTGGAAGGATATTTTTTGACAAAAGGGCATTTAAAAACGTAGATTTTCCGCTTGAGAACTGACCAGTAATAGCCACTTTCATAGGCTCTTTTGCTCTTTGTTGTAACTTTGTCAATGCTTCTTCGAGTTGCATTGAAGCAGACATCTTTTCATCAAGAAGGATGTATTTTGCTTTTTGTAAAAGCCCTAACAAATTTTCATCAAATAAAGGAGTAGTTTTGATAAACTTCTCTTGATACTCTTTTATAAAAGCCTCCAACTTACTCACTTTGGCTCCTTAGTTTGAGTATTTTTTCTTGGATTTGTAAAAGTTTTTTTATCTTCTCTTCAAGCTCTTGTAGCTTTTTCTCTTTGTCAAAATCGCTATCTTCAAGCTCTTTGATAGTTTGATGAAGCATCTGTTCTTCTTCTTGAACACTCTTTGTAAGAGAGTCTTGTAAAGAGTTTAACTCTTTTTCAAAGTCAGCATACATCGCTTCATTTATCTGTTCAGACTTCTTTTCAAAGGCTTGCATAATATCATCAAAGAAGAGACCAAAAAGCTTTTCTAAGTTTGTATCTAAAAGCTCTATATCTTTTTTTGCATGATTGTTTATCTGTGTATTTACAGCTGAAGTAAGCTGTTTTGTTGATTTAAATAGAAGTGACTTTCCTAAGATATTTTGGAAAAATACAACACTATCTAAAAGTGAAAAATCTTCTAAAGAGATATCTTCATACTCTCTTTCAAAACTTTCAAAAACCTCTTGCATCTTTTTTTTAAAACCATAGCGATAGTCTCTTAGTAGATCTATCAAACCATCTTTAACCCCTGTGTCTATCATCGTTTCAACACGGCTAGGTTCTGGTATTTTTTTATTTTTTCTTTGTTCATAAGAGACATCATCAACAATACGTCTTTTAAGAACTCCTTGTAGCTGTGTAAAACGGTTTTTTGCTACATTTTTTAAAACTCCAAAATGTCCTTTTAAATCCTCTTTTGCGTTTTCAACTTGGATTTTTAGTTTTTGTAAAAATTTCTGTTTCTGTTTTATCTGTGCTTGAAAGTTTTCTAATAACACATAAAGCTCTTGGGTACTCTTTCCTAAAAGTTCCTTTTGCTTTTCAAATAGTTCTTTATGAGAACTTACCGCTAGGAGTAACTCTTTTGTAGCAGAGGCTAGAATGATTTTTACTTTTTGTGAGTCTGCACCGAAAAGTACCTCTTCAAGGTATCTTTCAATTTTCAATATCCCACTTTTTTCCAAATCATATCCTAATTTATGAGCCTCTTCTTCTCTTCCTAATCTACACAAAAGTGCCATTTTTGAAGCGATTGGTATAAAGTCTAATTTAGAGATAATCGCATCAAAACTACCCTCTTTGTTTAAGCCCTTTAGCCTGTTAAAAATTGCACTTTTCGTATATGTGATAACTTCTTCAAGCTCTTGATGTTTAACGCTATCAATTCTTGTGATAACAAGAAGAAGCCTTGAAACATTTTGATAAAGCAAAGTATCAACGATAAACTCTACATCTTTGGCTGTTGCACTTTGATTGACATTCATAAGATGTATCATCAAATCACAACGACTCAGATACTCTTTTGTTATCTCTTCTCTTTGTACTACTGGGTCATCAAGACCTGGAGTATCTACGATGCAAACTCCATCTTTTAAAAATTTTAAATCACTATATAACTCTACACTAGAGACAAGGTTGCATTTTTTTTGGGAATGTTTTGCTGAAGTAAAGTTAGCTAAAGCATTACTTGGAATTTCCATAACATATCCATCTTCACGGATATAGTTTTCAAATTCGTCTTTAAAAAACTCTTTTGTTTCAGCAACAAATTTTTCTAAACTTGAATCTTCTTGAGCATTTTTTTCTATTTTAGCCCATTCACTTTTATCCCAAAACTTTACAAATGCCTTTTGTTCTTTAGAGTACTTTAAAAGTGTTAGATTTGCCGTCTCAGGAACAACAGATGTACCTAAAATCTCCTCTCCTAAAAGAGCATTTAGCATCGTTGATTTTCCCGCATTCATAACGCCAGTCACCCCGATAGAAAACTCTTGTTTTTTTATTCTTTGTGGGATTTCTTCTAGTTTTTGCTTTGAGTCAAAAAGAGAGGACAACTCTTGGATAAACTCTTCGATAAGAGATATACTATGCTGATAGAAATTTAGATTTTGCTCTTTTTGAACCTCTATTTTTGTCTCTTGTTGTACTTTTTTCTCTTCGATAAGAGAGAGCAAACTGATAAGCTTTCTTGCTTTTTCATAGCCTATAATCTCCTCTTTTCTTAAGAGTTCAATCCTCTTTTGGATTGACTTGTTTAAGCTCAAATCTCCTTTTTCTTTGAGGAAAAAAAGTAACTCTTTTTGGATGTATTGCACCCTTTTTTTCTCTACTTCATAAGCTCCAGAAAGTACTTTTATGGCATTTTTAGGAGTTTGAAGTTCTGCAAATTTTTCTATATTAGTTGGGTCACATACAAAAATAATCGCAACATAATCACAAAAGACTTCATACTCACTTTTCCAAAATCCTTCCAGATGGGAATCTATATCATGAATACTTGAAAAAAGAGTTTTTGCATCTTCTTGCCAATTTAAAAGAAAAAAATCATTTAATATATGCATCAAAAGCCTTCAAAAGTTATCAAAAAGGAGTTATTATATCACTTTCCCTTATAATAACTAAGAGTTTTTATCTATAAAAATAAAACTTAAGAATATAGTATGAAGAGTTTGGATGGTGCTAAAAACACCATCCAAAAATATTAGCGTAAAGCTACGAGTTTTCTTCTCATATAAGCGATTTTACTTTGTAGTGGTAAATGCTTTGGACAACTATCTTCACAAGCTAAAAGTGACATACATCCGAAAATTCCGTCATCGTCACCTACTAACTCATACCAATCCTCAGCTGTTCTCTTATCATGTGGGTCAACTTCAAAACGAGCCACTCTGTTAAGTCCAACAGCACCTATGAAATTAGGTCTCATAAGTTTTGTACCACAACTTGCTACACAGATACCACACTCGATACATCTATCAAGCTCAAAAGTATCATCAGCTATCTGAGGGTCAATCGGATCTTCAAGTTTTGAGATATCTACTTCATGATCATTGTGAATCCAACTCTCAACTCTCTTACTCATACCGTTCATCCAAGTACCAGTGTCGACAGATAAATCTTTTATAAGTTTAAATGCTGGCATAGGGAAAAGCTCTATCACTCCACTTTCAAAATCTTTTGTTAGAGTTCTACAAGCAAGCTGTGGTTTTCCATTTACCATCATTCCACAACTTCCACAAATCCCTGCACGACAAACAAAGTCAAAAGACAAATCTGCATCTATCGTCTCTCTTATCTTTGTAAGTGCTATAAAAAGAGTCATTCCATCTGTCTCTTCTAGCTTATACTCAGCCATATGAGGTTTAGAAATTTTTGAGTTTGGATTATATTTTAATGCTTTAATTGTAATTGTTCTTCCCATCTTATTCTCCAAATCTCTGATTTTTAGCTTTATAGTATGGTTGTAATTCAAAAGGCATTAGTGCTTCTTGAATTTCATGTCTGTCTTTACCAGCAGCTTCCATCTCTTCACGGATTTTATCGACTTCTTCTTGGCGTTTTGCACTTAATTCATTTTCGATAAGCATACCTTTTGCACCGTATCCACGGAATGCTGGAGGCATTTCCATCTTCATGATATCAAGGTCTTCATAAGTGATAGTTGGCAATGTATCACCTTTTTTCCAAGAAGCAAGTGTTCTTTTTAGCCAGTTAGCATCATCACGCTTGAGATAATCTTCTCTATAATGAGCTCCCCTACTCTCTTTTCGTTGGAGTGCACCAAGTGCAACACATAAAGAGAGTTTTAACATCATAGGAACTCTATATGCCTCTTCTAACTCTGGGTTTGCTGAACGTTCTTTAGATTTTACTTTTACATCAAGAGACTTTTTGTAAAGTTCTTCAAGTTCAGTCACTGCTTCGCTAAGACCTTTTTCATCTCTAAAGATAGCGACTTTTTCCCACATAATCTCTTTCATTCTGTTTTTGATTTCAAAAACATTGTAAGTTCCCTCTTTATTTAAAAGTTCACTTATATAATCCTCTTTTTCTTCAACTGCTTGCGTGATAACAGCAGAATTGATATCAATTTCATTACTTTGGCAAAACTGTGCGAAATAATCCCCAACAATCATACCAGCAACAACAGTTTCACTTACAGAGTTTCCACCAAGTCGGTTAAAACCATGCATATCCCAACAAGCTGCTTCACCTGCACTAAAGAGACCTTTAAGTGTTGGAGACTCACCAGTTGGTTTTGTTCTAACGCCACCCATTGAGTAGTGTTGCATAGGAAGAACTGGCGCCCAACCTTTTGGACCTTCATCTGCTGGATCTATTCCATTAAAAATCATACAAATTTCTTGAACATCTCTTAAGTTTCTCTCGATATGTTCACGTCCGAGTATTGAGATATCAAGCCATAGATGATAACCATAAGGAGAAGGAACACCTTTGCCATTTCTGATATGCTCTAACATTCTTCTTGAAACAACGTCACGAGATGCTAGTTCTTTTTTCTCTGGCTCATAATCTGGCATAAATCTATAACCATCAACGTCACGGAGTATCCCACCATCCCCACGACATCCTTCAGTTAAAAGGATACCTGATGGTACGATTGGAGTTGGGTGAAACTGAACAGCTTCCATATTTCCTAACGTTGCAACACCAGTTTCAAGAGCTATCGCAGCTCCGATACCTTCACAAACAACAGCATTTGTAGTTTGCTTGTATATTCTTCCATATCCACCTGTTGCTATCAGTGTTCCTTTTGCCACATAAGCGCAAAGTTCACCTGTAACTAAATCCCTAACAATCGCTCCATAACAGCGGTTGTTGTGATGGATAAGAGATATAGCTTCTTTTCTATCTTCTATATTTACATCATGTTTCAATGCTTCATTTGCCACTGCAAAAAGCATAGTATGCCCAGTTGCATCTGAAGTATAACAAGTTCTCCACTTTTTAGTACCACCAAAGTCACGTGAGTGAATATAACCATGAGTCTCATCATCTTCAACGATAGTTGTTCTCTCTGCGTTGATAACTGCTTCACGTGCACCTTTTCTAATTCTTGTCCAAGGAACACCCCAAGCCGCCAACTCTCTAATCGCTTTTGGAGCGGTTGTTACGAACATACGAGCCACTTCTTGATCACAGCCCCAGTCGCTTCCTTTTACAGTATCAGCAAAGTGTACATCTTCGTTGTCACCTCTACTCATCTTTGAATTACCAAGACTAGCTTGCATACCACCTTGTGCCGCAGCTGAGTGCGAACGTTTTACTGGAATCAAAGACAATACAGTTGTACTTAAACCTTTTGATTGTGTAGCAACCGCAGCTCTAAGACCTGCAAGTCCACCACCGATAACCAAAGCATCACAATATTTTACATTCATATCTATTACCCAACCTTAATATCTTCAATCATTTTTACCACCGCTGCTGGATGATACTTTTCACCTGCTCTATCTAAATGCTCAATTCCGATTTTTAGATAAGCAGCTAGAGTTACTAGACCCAAGACTAAAAAGAAAGCCGTTATAAACCATTTTACTTTTTTAAGTTTTGCTCTAGTTTCTTTTGCATTGTTGCCTTCAAACCAGCCCCATTTAACACAAAGGCGATAAAGACCGATTCCACCATGAAACTCAACCGCTAAAAGAAGAAGAATGTAAAATGGCCACATTGTTACCATCCTATCTCCTGAACCATAAGGTCCGATAGAACCTGGTTGCGTAAGCATCAAAAAGAGGTGTGCTGAACCCATAAAAAACATAGCAAAACCAGTAAATGCTTGTATAAACCACATATTTGTTTCGTCATGTTGCATCATTTTCATATGTGTTCTATATACTTGCCATTGTCTAAAATTGATTGGCAATTTTCTCATACCAAGACCAGCATGGATGATAAAAATAATAAACACAATCCCAACGATGATAGAAACCAATCCTGGTTTTGGCTCTTCAAAGATAAAACTACCTTCAAACAACTTCGTTACTGTGTACATAAAATCTTTGCTTATCAAGATCGATGAAACAAAGAACATATGTCCCCACATAAACAAGCCTAAAAAAAGACCTGTTGCACTTTGGACATAATCAAGCCTAGCTGGAAGCCTACTTTTTTTGCCCTCTACAGATTTCCCTAAAAAACCCTCAATTAGGTCACTCACTGTACATCCTTTCTGAGATTTTAATACTCACACTTTGGGTATTTTTGATTTATAATACTACTTTTAGCATTAAATAAAAGTTATGTAAATGCTATACATATTTGAGCAAAATTATAACAAAGCAAAAGGACAAAAAAGAGACTTTAGAACCTCTTTTTTGAATTTTTGTATAAAAATATATATAAAAATATACTTGCGAAGATAACTAATGACGAAAGAAGCTGTCCCATACTGAGCCAATTTGCATAAACAAACCCTAGTTGTTCATCAGGCTCTCTCCAAAATTCTGCAACAAATCTAGCCAGTGAGTACAACAATCCATAAAGAGCAATAAGTTCGCCATCAAATTTTTTGTAAAACTTGTACATGTAAAGAAGTAAAAACACAACAAGTCCCTCTAAAAGTGCTTCATAAAGCTGAGAAGGATGTCGTAAAACACCATCTACATAGATTCCCCAACTCACATCTGTCGCCCTACCAACTAACTCTTGATTTAAAAAGTTTCCAACCCTACCAAATATATAACCAACAGGAACACTCAGTGCAACTAAATCTAACAAAAGCCAAATGTTAGTTTTTTTGTGTTTATATCTAAATCCTATGGTTGCAAGAACAAAACCAACAAGCGCCCCATGATAACTCATACCTCTGATACCTATGAACTCTCCTGTACTGGAAAATGGGTTAAATATCTGCCAAGGATGTGTAAGATAATAACTAGTATATGGGTCATAAAAGAGGATATATCCTAAGCGTGCTCCTAAAATCACTCCTATCTCAACCCAGATAAAATAACTATCTAACTCTTTCTCACTGATGGGAAGTTTGTCTTTTTTGACAAAGTATTTCGCCGCCCCAAGCGCAGTGAGAAGTGCAAGGACATACATAATCCCATACCAATGAACTGAGATAAAGCCAAGCTCAAAAGCTACTGGGTTAAAGTTTGAGTAGATGTTGTTCCAAAAATTCATATATTATTTATTCCTAATGTTTATAAGATTACTGAAGTATCTCTACTATTTGGTTTTTAAAAGTTGGTAGGTGTTCTTTGATAATACTCCATACTTCAAAAGAGTCTACTCCAAAGTAATTATGTGCTACTAAATTTCTAAAGTCTTTTATCTCTTGCCATGGAATTTGAAAATATTGTGCTTTAAACTCTTCATCTATTTTAACTATCATCTCACCTATAATAACAAATTGCATCATAGTAGCATCAAAATTCAGTTCATGATGATAAAAGTCTTCAGCATTTTCAAACTCTTGTGAGTAAGTTTCTATCTTCTTTATAGCTTCTAAGATAGCTTTACATGTAAGAATATTATCTGACATATATCGCATCTTTCAAGATAGCTTCTTTTGCAAATGGTCGTAGACTTTGCTCATTTGCTATATCTACTTTTCTACAAAAGTACTCTTG
This sequence comes from Sulfurospirillum sp. UBA12182, assembly GCA_002742765.1. GTDB lineage: Bacteria > Campylobacterota > Campylobacteria > Campylobacterales > Sulfurospirillaceae > UBA6810. Next base: position 26,868 of record DLUF01000115.1, read on the forward strand.
AAGTAGCTTTTTTAAAGCTCTTTTTTTTGTATAAATATCACCTGGATTTTGAATATATGTTACAAGCAAATCTATATCACTATTTTCTTGCTCCAAACCTTTTGCAAAAGATCCAAAAAGAGCAATGTTATCTATACTATATTTTTCTCTAAACTCTTGTTTATGAGTTTTAATAAAAGATAAGATATCCTCTTTTGTCATACTACTTCCCCATAAATTTTTTCTCATTATACCAAATCTCTACATGTAAAGATTTTTAAATTCTCCATCCAAACTCTTTGAAAAGTTTTTGAAACGTTTCATCAAACGAAGCTTTTACATGTAAAGGCACATTTGTCATAGGATGAGCAAACGAGATACTTAAGGCATGAAGTAAAAGCCTATGTACATCATACTTTTCACGAAACAAGCGATTGTGCTCTCCTTTGCCATGTTTTGTATCTCCTATGATATGGTGCATATCGTGTTTCATATGACGTCTTAGCTGGTGTTTTCTTCCTGTTTGCGGTTCTAACTTTACAAGCGAGTACCTTGAAGTTGCATACTTTCCATTAGCATAAGGCAACTCAACAGTTGCTACTCTTTCATAGTATGTTTTTGCTTCTTGCGCTTCCTTGCTTATACCTTTTTGCTTTTGCTCTTTGGTATCTAGCATTTGTGTTAAGGGATAATCTATCAGTTTTTTTTCATCTGTATATCCACGAACTAGGGCGATATAAGTTTTTTGTATATTTTTAGTTTTAAATTCGTAAGAGAGTTTTTGCGCTATCTCTTTGTTGAGGGCAAAGACTAAAACACCAGAGGTTGCCTTATCCAAACGATGTATAGGATAAACATATCTTTTTATCTGTTTTCTTAGCATTTGGAGGGCAAATTTTGTCTCTCTTTTATCTATATCAGATTTGTGAACCAAAAGACCTGAGGGTTTGTTGATGATAACAAGGAACTCATCTTGATAGAGAATTTCTAATATCTCAGATAAGCTCTCTTGTATGTACTCTTGCAAATAATTAATCTTTTAGAGTCTTTAACTCATCTTGGGCTACTTTGAGGTTTGGCTCTTTTGCGTGTTTGAGTAACACTCTTACCACAACTCCAAAAAGCACAATCATAAAGGCAGTAAAGACAAAAGGCACATCTTTGAGTATGACATAAGTAACGATAAGTATAGAAAGCAAAGTTGGAAACTCATTGTAAGCTCTAAAAAACTTTCCGCTCTTTTTACATGTAGCTTTTAAAAGCTCTTTTCGGTAGTGATTCATAGACAAATCATATCCGATAAGCAACAAAACAACTACTATCTTTGCATATGCCCAAAGTCCCATCTCAAACAAGGCAGGATTGAGGATAAACATAAGAGCTCCACTAAGTACCGTTGCTATCATCGCTGGAAAATCTATATACTTATAGAGTTTATACTCTTGGATTTCAACTATCTTGACAAATTCTGGCTTGTCCATATGCTCTGCGTGATAAACAAAAAGTCTCGGAAGATAAAAAAGTCCTGCCATCCAAGACATAAAAGAGATGATATGAAAGATAAGTATGTACTGATAGTATTCCACCACTACTCCTTTAATGCAGCAGCGATAAGCTCAATAGGATTTTTAAACACTATATCTACATTTTGTCCGTACATCGCATCGCTTAATTGCACTCTACAAGCACTACACTCAGCACTTACAAAGTCTGCTTTAGTCTCTCGTATCATCGCTGCTTTTGGAAGTCCCGCTGCTTTTGCGAAGTGGTACTTTTCAGTTTGCATCGTCACCCCACCAAAACCACAACATTGATTTGGGTCACTCATCTCACGCATTACATAGTTTTGAGCTAAAAGATTTCTTGGCTCTTTAAAAACTCCTTGCATCTTTCTTGCGTGACAAGGGTCATGATATGTGATAGAAAAGTCTTGTTTTTTTCGACTTGCTAAAACTTCTTTGAGATTTGTCTTTTTTTCTAAGTATTCAGTAGCCATAAAGATATGAGGTTTGATAGCTTCAGCTCTAGCTTTCCACTCAGGTTGGTTATGAAAAAAGTGAGCATAATCCTCTTTTATCATCGCACTACATGTAGCCTCAGGGATGATGATAGCGTCAAGGTCATTTACGAAACTTTCAATGTACTCTATGTTAAACTTTGCTAAACTATCCACACTCTCAAAATCCCCCGTAAAGTATGATGGAGCACCACAGCATTTTTGCTGTTTTATGAGATACGCATCAATCTCTAAAACTTTTAAAATCTCCAATAATGCTTTACCGATATCTGTGTACATGTAATTTGCCAAACAACCGATAAAGATACCAACTTTTCCTTTTCCACCGTTATAAATCACATCTGGATGGGAATTTAAAAAACTTTTTTTCTTTAGGCTTGGAAGCATCCTATCTATCTTGATAAGAGGAAAGTTACGCATAACCATAGCACTTTGCTTCTCTACTTTTTTAAAGCCACAGGTTTGAAATATATAACCAAACCTAGCTACTATATCCATGATATTACGATTGCGAAGTAAAAAGAAAGCTAAACGTTTCCACCAAGCGATGCCGAACTTTTCTCTGATATCATTTCTTGCTTGCTCTATGAGCATATCTACTGGCAAGTCATTTGGACAAACATCTACACAGTTAGTACATAAAAAACAGCTCTCAAAGATGCTTTTTACATTTTTATCAAGTTCTAAATGCCCTTGTTTATAAGCTCCTAAGAGTTCTAAAAATCCTCTTGGGCTTGTCACCTCATCTGCATTTACATTGTGGATTGTACATGTAGGAATACACTTTCCACATTTTATACATGTATCACTTATCTTGCTATAGTCAAAATCTATCATTTATACTGTCCCTTTTTTATCGAACCAAGTCCGATAAAAATTCCTCGCGACTAAAGCACGAACTAAAGTTCTGTATTTCATTATACTGTCTTTGAAAATCTACGTTTTGCTTCTGGTATCTTTTTCAGATATGCATCAAACGGCATTACTATATTTCGGATAAGAAGAGTTCCTGTGGTACTTACTGTTATCTTATCTCTTTCTACTTGCACCAAACCTTCCTCTTCAAAAGTTTTCAACTCTTCTATGGCATCTTTGAAGTATTCAAAAAAGTCTATTTTAAACTCACTTTCAATCTTTGTAATGTTTAGTTTAAAATTACTCATCATCTCCATGATAACAGCTTTTCTAAGAACGTCATCCTTGCTTAATTCCAAACCTCTGTGAACTGGTAAAATTCCATTGTCAAGTGCTGCTTCATAATCGCTCATATCTTTGAAGTTTTGAACATAGTGAGCTACTCCATCGCCGATACTCGTAAGCCCAATTCCTATAAGATCAGTTCCACCTTTTGTAGTGTAGCCTTGAAAGTTTCTATGAAGTTCGCCTTTTTCTATCGCTAAGAAAAGTTCATCATTTGGTTTTGCGAAGTGATCCATCCCTATCATAGCAAGTCCATGAGAGGTTAGATAATCGATAGTATATTTCATGATAGAGAGTTTTTCACTTGGATGTGGAAGTGTCGTCTCATCTATCTTTCTCATCGTCTTTTTCATCCAAGGAACATGTGCATAGTTAAAAACTGCAAATCTATCAGTATCTAAGCTCAAAGCTTTTTCTAGTGTTGCTTTAAAACTCTCAAAACTTTGATAAGGCAAACCATAAATCAAATCCATATTGACCGATTTTATCCCTGCATCTCTAACCATATCCACTGCATTTTTAGTTACTTCATAAGGTTGGATTCTATGAACTGCTTTTTGTACCTCTTCGTTAAAATCTTGAACACCAAAGCTCACACGGTTAAATCCGCCCTCCACTAAAACATCTACTTGCTCTTTCGTTAAAAATCTAGGATCTATCTCACAGCTTATCTCAGCTTCATTACTCCAGTTTTTAAAGTATTTTTTGATTAACGCAACAATTCTTTGGAGTTGTTCAGCAGTAAAAAATGTAGGAGTTCCACCACCAAAATGCATCTGTAAAACTTCTCTACTCATATCTAAATGCTGACAAAGAAGTTCTAACTCTTTTTCAAGATAGCTTATATAACGCTCTTTTTTGTCTTCTTTAGAAGTAAAAACCACATTACAGCCACAAAAGTAACAGGCACTTCGGCAAAACGGTAAATGAAAATACAAAGAGAGTTTTCTGTTTTTATCCATATTTTCTAAAATCTCTACATATCTTTTTGCGTCAAAGCTTTCATTGAACTCTGGGGCTGTTGGATAGCTTGTATATCTTGGTCCTGGTTTGGAGTATTTTGCAAATTGTTCAAAATTTATCATTTTATTGTCCCTTTTTTACTGAACAAGTCCAGTAAAAATTCCTCGCGACTGAAGCTTGTGCCTTGCACAGAATTTTTATCATCTCGTTCTCTTATTTTAAAATTTGTAAATCTTTCAAATCTATAAAAAGATTTGGATGTTCTTTTTTTATCTTTCCTACTAATGCTTCTAAATCCACATTAATCACTTTAGAATTGCCATTATCTTTTGAGAGCATCCTAATCTCATCCATCGCAACTGCCCAAACATCTTGAAAATCGATTGGAACATTTTGCCAAATAGTCTTTTCTAACTTAAGGTTAAAATTTTCCTGTTGCGCTGCTTTGAAATTTGTGATGATTTTATTTACTGAATCCATTGATATCATAGTATGGAGTTTATTTTGTTCATCTACGATAAACCAAGGCTCACTTGCTTCCCAACTCCCACTTTGAAGACTTAATCTCTTTATATCAGGGTCTTGAGTGCCTTCGATTTGTATGACAGTTTTATCTGATATACCTATATCTTTTGATATGGCATTGATAATCTCATAGATAGAAAGTTCTTTTTTTTCTTTATCACTCATAATTCACCTCTACATGTAAAGATTTTTATCGATGTAAATCTAACCAAACCATAACCGCCTTTTGTGCATGAAGTCTATTTTCTGCTTCATCAAATATCTCATCACTATGCTCTTCAAAAACCTCTTCACTCACTTCATAATCACGATAAGCTGGCAAACAATGTAAAAACATTGCATCATCTTGAGCTAATGCCATCATCTGCTTATCAACCATAAAACCTGCAAAATCTTTCACTCTTTGTTCTTTCTCATCCTCTTGTCCCATAGAAACCCAAGTGTCTGTGGTTACAACCGTTGCACCTTTACAAGCCTCTTTAGGGTCACTGCCTACTTTTATAACTGCCCCACTCTGTTTTGCAAACTCTAATGCATCATTTAAGATAGCTTCATCAACTTCATACCCTTTTGGAGTAGCAATACGAAGTTCAAATCCTAATTTACTAGCTAACATAAGCCAAGAGTGAGTCATGTTGTTCCCATCACCTACATATGCAACTACTGGATTTTTATCTTTTTTATACTCAACCATCGTAAGATAATCAGCCATCAATTGTACAGGATGATAAGAATCTGAAAGACCACTAATAACTGGAACTTTAGAGTATTTTGCAAACTCTTCGAGTTTTGATTGCTCAAATGTTCTAATCATCACCATATCAACCATACGAGTGATTACACGAGCTGTATCTTTCATAGGCTCGCCTCGTCCTAATTGCAAGTCATTTGAGGAGAGAAACAGACCTTTACCACCAAGCTGATGGATACCAACTTCAAAGCTCACGCGTGTTCTCGTGCTACTCTTTTCAAAAATCATTCCTAAAGTTTGATCTTTAAGATAAGGTTTTAATTTCCCTTTTTTTGTCTGTTTTTTGATTTTAATCGCCAAATCAATAATCTCTAAAATCTCTTCTTTGCTAAAATCTTTGAGTGTTAAAAAATGTCTCATAACCTTCTCTTTCATTATTTTTTTTATTTTATATAACTTTTTTCAATAAACTCTTAACAACTTATCTTTTATTAAGTAAGTTTGCAACCTCTTTTGCGTGATAAGAGATGATGATATCTGCTCCAGCTCTTTTAAACCCTAACATCGTCTCCATCATCACCCTCTCATAATCAATAACCCCAGCCGCTGCTGCTGCTTTAAGCATCGCGTACTCACCACTTACATTATATACAGCTAAAGGAGTCGTGGTATTTTCTTTTATATCTCTAATAATATCAAGATAAGCTAGAGCTGGTTTTACCATGAGTATATCAGCACCTTGCAATTCATCTTCGATAGACTCTGCGATAGCTTCTCTTCTATTTGCTGGATTCATCTGATAACTTCTTCTATCGCCAAAGCTAGGAGCTGATTCTGCGACATCCCTAAAAGGTCCATAGTAAGCTGAAGCGAATTTTGTTGAATAACTCATAATAGGTAAGTTCTCAAATCCCTCACTATCAAGTCCTTCTCTTAAAGCTTCTATCATTCCATCCATCATGCCACTTGGAGCTATCATATCTACACCACTTTTTGCGTGTATAAGAGCTTGCTTCACTAAAATTTCAAGTGTTGCATCATTGTCAACTGTTTCGTGTTCCATATCAAGTATCCCACAGTGCCCATGATCTGTAAATTCACAAAAACACAGATCACTTACTACAAACATATCAGGAAAATCTTTTTTAATCGCTTTTATGGCTGTGGCTATAATCCCGTGCTCACAGAGTGCATCACTTCCTATACTATCTTTTACAGCAGGAATCCCAAAGAGGATAATAGAATTAAGTCCTAAAGCTTGTAACTCTTTACACTCTTCTAATATCTTATCAAGGCTCATTTGATAAACTCCTGGCATCGAGCTTATCTCTTTTTTTATACCCTCTCCACTCTTAACAAACAAAGGATAAATAAAATCATTTTTGCTTATATCATTTTCTTGAACAAGGTCTCTTAAATTTTTATTAATTCTCAATCTTCTAAATCTTTTAAACATTTTTTAGTCCTTATGTAGATATAATGTTTTTTCATTTTAAAAAAAGTACATATTTTACCATAAAGATTGGATATTAAAAAAAGATGAGAGTCAATATTTCAAATATAGCAAAATTACCTTCCCGTTTTGGAGATTTTAAAATTCAAACTTTTGCAGAAGGAATCAAAGAACATTTAGTTATATTTAAAGAGCCTCTAAGCGAAATTCCACTTGTAAGAATCCATAGCGAATGTCTTACAGGTGATGCCATAGGAAGCCTTAAATGTGATTGCCGTGACCAACTTGAATATGCCCTAAAAGCCATCTCACAAGAGGGAGGCATGGTGATTTATCTTAGACAAGAGGGGAGAAACATCGGTCTTTTGAACAAAACCAATGCTTATGCACTCCAAGATATGGGTTTTGACACAGTTGCTGCAAACCATCAACTCGGGTTTGCTACTGATGAAAGAAGTTATGAAGTCGTAGAATTTATCCTTAATCACTTTAAAATAGATAAAATAAAACTCCTTACAAATAACCCAAAAAAAATAGAATCTTTAGCAGGCATAGAGATAGTTTCAAGAGTTCCGATTATCATAGAACCTAACAAACACAATGAAAACTATCTAAAAACAAAGAAAGAACAGATGGGACATATGCTCTAATGTTTTACATGTAAAGGTTAAAATTGTTTAAATACTCCTATAATCTTCCCTCAGAGTTTGAAAAAAATTGTGAAATTTTTTGTGATTTAATTTTAAAGTACAACAAAACACACAATATAACAGGTGCAAAAAATGCCCAAAGCGTTTATGAAAATATAGAAGATAGTATCTATCCGATAACTTTTTTGCCATTAGAAGAGATTAAAACAGCGATTGATGTGGGAACAGGTGCTGGATTTCCTGGACTTCTTTTAGCTCTAGCGATGCCTCAAACGCATTTTACTCTTTTTGAGCCTATTAAAAAAAAGAGTGCTTTTTTACATCTTGTCAAATCGACCCTACAACTTAAAAATGTAACAGTTTGTTCCAAAAGAGTAGAAGAGTACAAAGCTTTTAAAGTTGATTTGATAAGTTCACGAGCGGTGACAAATAGTAAGATGTTAGTAAATTTATGCCATAATTATATATCATCTCTAACATACCTTCTTTTTTACAAGGGTGAAAATGTGGAAAATGAGATTGATGGAATTAAAAATTATAAGATATACCAAAGAGGGAAAAGAAACTATCTCTTGATAAAGGATATAAATGATTGTTAAGTTGTTGGTTTTTGTTGTTGTTTTACTCATAATTTATGTTGCATTTTTCAAAAAAGCTTCCCCAGCTCAGAAAAAAAGAGAGACTGAGGATAAAAAAATCGGTAGTGATATTATGATAGAGTGCAGTGAATGTTCTACATTTGTGAGTGAAAAAGAAGCCATTATCAAAGATGGTAAATTTTTCTGTTCAAAACAGTGTGCAAAGTTAAGGTAAAAGATGATTATACTAGGGCATAAGTTTTTTGAACATGAAAAACTCTATACTGTTTCTTCGTTTGAACAGATAAAAAATACTCCTACTAACTCTACACTTTTGCTGAATTTTCAAGAAACTGATATACTAAATTTTATCAAAGATTTGAAAGAAAACTCTATCTCTTTTGCACTTGAGGTACAGAGTATCAAAGAGCTTATCTTTGCTAATAGCTTTGGTGCTAAGTTTATACTTATAGAAGAATTTTTAGCTATTGATGCACAAAAAATTGCCAATGAATATCTCTTTGATTCTAAAATTTTAGTTAAAATCAATAGCGAAGAAGAGATAGAAAAATTTGCCCTTTTAGGAATAGATGGTGTAGTTTTCAATGAAGCAATTTGTTAAGAAGGAAAACATGAAAATAGTTATTTCTTTAGCCTTAAGTGTTTTATACTTGTTATTAGAGAGTTACATAACCGCAACTTCTCTCTCTATTGCATTTTTTGATGCCCTTTTGTATCACAATCTTATCATTAAAATTTTTGTTATTGCTGCTTTTTTGATTTTGCCACAAATTCATTTTCATAAAAATACTCAAGAAAATTCAGAAGCATCAGAGGATATTGAACTGGAAGTTTTTAAAAAAGTTTCACAAGTTATTACATCTCCCATACCAATTATCTCTCAAGTAAATCAGATCTCTGCATTGGTTAAAAGTCATCTTAAAACGCCTTGTGTTTTTATCGCTGAATATCAAACAAATGAGATTCTTATACTCAACACTGATCCAAATCTCAAAGAGTTTGGGATAAAAGAAAAATATAGCCCATACGCTGAAAATCTTCAAGAGAACAGTATCGAATATATATTATCTCTTTTCTTTTTAGAGAAAAGAGATTTTCTCACTCAAAAGGTAGAGACTTTAGATGGCCCCTATCAAGCTTATTTCTCAGCACTTACAAGGGAAAATAGTTCTAAACCTTTCGGCATCATAGTTATCTTATCTGAAAAAGAGGAAAATTTTGAGCATATTATCAAAGGGCTCTCTGCTTTGATTGCTTTTAGTATTTCACTACATCAAAGAAAAATTGCTTCTGAAAAATTTCAAGAACAACTATTACAAAAAGATGATACCCTTGGTATTCCTACAAATACCGTTTTACAAACTATTATTGAACGAGAATATCATAGATTCTTAAGATATGAGTCCAATCTCTCTTTAATCATCATAGAGATTGACCATATTCAAAATCTACAAAATATTTTCTCAGCAGAAGTTACATTGGAGCTAAAAAAAGAGTTTTCAAAACTGATTACAAAAAACATACGTGCTACTGATACATTTGGAAAGTGGACTGAAAACAGATTTGCAATCGTTGCTTCCTCGATTGATTTTCGTTCTGCTAGAAGTTTAGCAAAAAAACTAACTTCTCTTTTAGCAAATCATCGCTTTGTCAAAGTTGGAAAAATTACATGCAGCTACGGAGTAACTTCACTAGCAACAGAAGACACAATCGCTACTTTTAGAAAACGAGCAGAAGATGCTTTGAATGAAGCTATCAAAAAGGGTGGTAATGCTATCGAAGTTAAAATCCTTGTTTAAATAATCTTTCGCTCGATTTCTGGAGAGATTTTTGTAACAATTTCATATGTTATTGTGTTGAAGTGCTTAGCGAGCATTGTTGCATCATTAAACAAGCAAACTAACTCTTTATCACTCTTTACAAAAAGAGAATCCATAGAAACTCTCCCTACAATACTCTCTTTATCTGCGGTGTAGAGTTCTCCAAAGCCATCATATCTAAAAAATCCATCGCCATATCCTATGTCATAGGTAGAAACTATCTCATCTTCCATGCACTTATAAACTCCACCATAACCTATCTTCTGTCCTTTTTTTAGCACTCTTGTGCTTAACTTTTTAGCCCATAAAGACATCACTGGTTTAAACTCACAATCCACATAAGTTTTAGGAAGATAAGAGTAGCCATACATAGCAATCCCACATCTTGCATAATCATCACTAAAAGAGCCATTTTGCCTTAAAAGTGCTGCAGAGTTACAAGAGTGAAATAGTGGAGTTTGTATCCCTAATGCATTGAGATGACTTAAAATTTTTACCTTTGCTCTTTGATAATTACTCTCTTGCCAAAAATAATCACTATCAAGCTTATCTGCACTTCTAAAATGTGTAAAAACTCCTTTTAAAAAAAGTTTTTTTTGCTGGATTATTTCTAAAGCTAAAAGATACTCATCTTCAACTAAGCCATTTCTATGCATCCCTGTATCAAGATTTAGATGGACAGAAGTTTCAGGCATTATTTGTTGGAGTGCCTTTAGAGAGTTAACGGCAATAGAGATTTTTGAAGAAATTTTATACGTAGGAGGATGATCTACTAAAACAAGTACCTCATCAAATAAATGTACAATTTTTTCTGCTTCTTTGAGATTTTTTACAGCTGCTCTTTTTATACCTAATTCACAAGAGAGCTTTGCCATTATCTCTAAGCCATGTCCATAGGCATTGTTTTTAAGAACCCCCATAATCTTTGAAACATCACCAGTTTTTTGTGTTAAGGTTTTTATATTGTGTTCAAAATTGGTTTTATTGATAGTAACAAAAGCCATCGGTTTTACTCTGCTTTTAACCCTAACTCTTGTACTAAAAATCCTCGTAATTTTCTAGCCTGATAATCCAATTTAAAAAAATGCTCATATACTAATTTTGCATCTAGCTGTGGGTTTTTTTCAAAATCAAACTCTATGCCATTTGCTTTTTTTTCTATATTTTCATCTAAAAAATTTAGAAAATTTGTTCTTATGTCTATAAGTTTTGAAAGTTCTTGTTCTACTTCTTTTTTATCTAACATTTTGTCTATCCTATTTTTCAACTATAATAGAAAACTTTCCATCTTTTAACTCAACAAAAAGTTCTTTGTTACCTTTAAAAGTATGTCTTTTACTCTTGTAATCTTCAAAAAATGAAATTTTAAAAAGATGTTTTCCTTCAATGTTTGGATATAAGGAGATGTTGATATTGGAAAATTTTATCTCTTTATCATCACTTTGTGAAAAAACATATCGTTTCATTTGAGAAAATTCTTCTTTATTTTTTCCATCAAATCTCTTGAACTCTTCGCTGTAAAAACTCAAATACTCTTCAAGCTTATTGTATGTCCATGCTTCTTTCCATCTATAAAGTTCTGCAAGCATAAAGCTTAATTCATCAACATTTGTTCTAGGCATTTCATCTTCAGCAACGAGTGTTAGAGCACTATTTGGGTTAATTTTTGTATCAAAGGCTTTGATAATATCGTTTTCCATAACAATACATCCTTTACTCATAGGATCTCTTTGACTTCCATCCATAGGAGACCCATGAATCCATATACCATATCCATTTTTACCTTGAACTTTATCTAGGGTGTCTGGGTAAGAAAGTGCATACGCCAACGGTCCATAAAAGGGATCACTAGGAGTAAACTTTTTTGTTATATCATAAGCACCTAAAGGTGTTTTTAAATCGCCTTCTTTTTCTTTATCTCCATCTTTACCTACGATAACATTGTAGGTTTCTAAGCTCTCTAACTTTTTACCGTTGATTTTATACGCATGTAGCGTTTTTTTCTTTTTATTTGCTACTAAAAGTGTCTCTAAATTTTCATAATACCCAAAAGTAGTATTGTAGTCTTTTAACTTTTCTTTCCATGTTTCCTTAAGAACAAGCTTTTTTTGAATCTCTTTTTCAACTGCTTGTATACCCTCTGATAAGTATATATCTATCAAATTTGTTGCATAGGAAAAAGTAACCAAACATAATAAACAAATAACCTTATACATCCATCCCTCACTACACTAATTTATAATAAAAAATGATTATACTTAATATAGCCTTAGAGCTATATTTGAAATAAAAACTTGGTTTAAAATCTTTACTTTCATTTCAACCTTTCTTAGCTATTATATAAAAAATTTTATGAGAGGTACGTCCTGTGTCACTCGAACTCATTCTTGCTAGTTCGATAATCTTTGCTTTGGTTATCCTCATACCAATGCTTTTTTTATCGACAAAAAAACTAGGCCCTCAAAACTCAGGTGGTAGAGCCAAAAATCTCTCTTATGAGAGTGGAGTTACAACTTCTGTTGGCAACACTGACAATCGCTTCAGTGTAAAGTTCTATTTAGTTGCTATCCTTTTTGTACTTTTCGATGTTGAGATTATCTTCATGTTCCCTTGGGCAGTCAATGTTCGAGAACTCGGTTTTTTTGGTCTTTTTGAAATGTTTACTTTTATGGGACTTTTGTTAGCTGGTCTCATTTATATCTATAAGATAAAGGCTTTAAAATGGCAGTAGGAGCAGAAGCTATCTTTGGTGATAGTGTTATCACCACAAAATTAGACAGTGCAATTGCTTGGGCAAGAGAGTCTTCAATGTGGCCTTATATCTTTGGGACAGCTTGTTGTGCGATAGAGTTTATGAGTGTGGCTTCAAGTAAGTTTGACATCTCTCGTTTTGGAGCTGAAGTTGTGCGTTTTTCCCCAAGACAAGCAGACCTTATGATAGTAGCAGGAACTATTAGCTACAAACAAGCTCCAGTTTTAAAAAGAATATATGACCAAATGACAGAACCTAAATGGGTTATAAGTATGGGAGCTTGTGCTTGTAGTGGTGGCTTTTATGATAACTACACTACACTTCAAGGGATAGATTCTATTATCCCTGTTGATGTATATGTAGCTGGTTGTCCTCCCCGTCCAGAAGGTATCTTAGAAGCACTTATGCAAATTCAAAAAAAGCAAGCGCAACATGAGAGCATCATCAAAGATAGAGTCAATAAAACTTTCAAAGGATCTTTAGATGAGTAACACCTTTGAGAGAGAATTAGAAGCTTTACATGTAAAGCGTGAAAATGACTCTTTTGTTTTTAAACCAAACGATATAGAAGCTATCTTTCAAACACTCCTTCAATGTAATTTTTCTTTTTTACTCGATATTACAGCGATTGATTATAGTGAGTATATTCAAAAAAAATCCTCCCGTTTCGCACTTGTTTATATCTTAAGAAGTGAAGATTTTCAAACCTGTATTAAACTAAAAACTTATCTTGAAAAAGAAAATTTAAAAATCAACTCTATTTCCCATTTATATCAATCTGCTAATTGGGCAGAGAGAGAAGTTTATGACCAGTATGGAATCACTTTTTTAAACCATCCTAACTTAAAAAGAGTGTTAAATCATAAAGAGTTTATCGGTCATCCGCTAAGAAAAGACTACCCTACTACACAAGGACAACTGTGTAAAAGAACAGATGATTTGATGGATGAGATGATTCCAAAGCTAGAGAAAAAAGGCTATACCTCACATGATGATTTGATGTTCTTAAATCTAGGACCAGCCCATCCAGCAAGTCATGGTACGATAAGAACATTTGTGGCACTTGAGGGTGAAAATATCATTAGTGCAGTAAGTGAGATAGGCTACTTGCATCGAGGATTTGAAAAATCTTGTGAAAATCACACCTACAACCAAATTATCCCTTATACAGACAGGCTCAATTACTGTTCTGCTATTTTGAACAATATCGCTTTCGCCCATACAGTAGAGGGGATGTTAGGAGTAGATATCCCAGATAGAGCAAAGTTTATAAGAGTCATAATCGGTGAGCTATCTCGTATCATTGACCATCTTGTCTGTTTAGCTGCTAACTTAGTAGACATGGGTGCTCTTACAAATTATTGGTATCTTTATAATCCAAGAGAAGCAGTTTATGACTTACTCTCAAAACTTACTGGGGCAAGATTAACAAACTCTTACATGAGAATTGGTGGGGTTGCCCACGATTTTTATGAGGGCTTTTATGAAGATTTACAAGGATGCATTCAAGCCATTGAATCTGGGATGAGTGATACCCTAGCCCTTATAGAAAAAAATAGAATTTTTCATGATAGAACACAAAATATCGGTGTTGTAAGCGCAAAAGATGCCATCAACAGAGGTTTTAGTGGACCAAATCTTAGAGCAAGTGGAGTAGCTTATGATGTGAGAAAAGCTAATCCATATTACTACTACGATACTTTTGATTTTGATATAGCCATAGGAAGTGTTGGAGATGTATACGATAGGATGATGGTTCGATTTGAAGAGATTAGACAAAGTATCCGTATCATTCATCAAGCTTTGAAACTCATTCCACAAGGACGCATTAAGATAGATGATAGAGCTATCTCTTTGCCAGATAAAAAAGATGTTTATACCAATATAGAAGGACTTATGAACCAATTTAAACTCATCTATGAGGGTGTTAAAGTCCCTGCATGTGAGTATTATAACTCCATTGAAGGAGCAAATGGTGAGTTAGGATTTTTTATCGTTAGTGATGGAAGTGGAACACCTTATAAAGTAAAAGTACGTCCTCCTTGCTTTCCAGCTATGGCAGCACTACCTGACATGGTAGAAAATGCCATGGTTGCTGATTCTGTTTTGATTTTAGGAAGTTTAAATATAATAGCAGGGGAGCTTGATAGATGAGTGGATTTAGTTTTAACAAAGAAAATGAAGAAAAATTCCAAGCTCTTCTCCAAAGATATCCCAACAAAGCTTCGCTTTGCTTACCTTCACTATGGATGATACAGTATCAAGAGGGATGGATAAGCCAAGAAGCGATGGTTTATCTAGCACAAAAGCTAGATACAACGCCTATGGAAATCCAAAGTATAGCCTCTTTTTATACGATGTTTAACCTCAAACCAATAGGAAAATATCATATCCAACTTTGTAAAACTCTCTCTTGTATGTTAAATGGTTCAGAAAACATTCGAGACTACCTCATAAAAAAGTTAGGCATAAAACCAGGGGAGACTAGTAAAGATGGGAAATTTACACTTTCACTTGTAGAGTGTTTAGGCTCTTGTGGAACTGCTCCTGTCATACAACTGAATGATGATTATATCCAAAATGTAACCATCGAAAAACTAGATGAGATATTGGATGGTTTAAAATGATAGTAAAAATAGTAAGTAAAAATTTTGACATTCCAAACTCACATAAACTTGATGTTGCCCTTAAACATGGAAGATACACCTCTTTAGCAAAACTATTTTCTATGAGTCCTCTTGAAGTTATCGAAGAAGTTTCACAAAGTGGACTTCGAGGAAAAGGTGGTGGTGGTGCACACACTGGAGATAAATGGAAACTTATCCCCCAAGATAGCCAAAAACCTAGCTATCTTGTTGTTAACGCAGACGAAAGTGAACCTGGAACTTTTAAAGATAGACAAATTTTAGAGTTTGATCCTCATCTTTTGATTGAGGGAATTATAAATGCCTCATATGCCATCAATGCTCATCATGCTTATGTTTATATAAGAGGAGAGTATGTATTTTGGGCAAAACGCTTTCAAGAGGCTATCGATGAGGCTTATGCTGCTGGTTATCTAGGCAAAAATGTTGGTGGTTTTGGGTATGCATTAGAGCTTACTTTACACAGAGGGGCAGGTGCTTATATCTGTGGAGAAAAAAGTGCTCTTTTAGAGTCACTTGAGGGCAAACGAGGACATCCTAGACTCAAACCACAAGGAAAAGAACCAGAGTGGTTTTTTGGAGCACCTAGTGTTGTTAATAACGTTGAAACCATAGCAAGTGTTCCATATATCATCCAAAATGGTGCAACAGCTTATCGTCAATTTGGTACTGAATGTAGCCCTGGAACGATGCTGTTTGGATTAAGTGGGCATATAAATAACCCTGGTATCTATGAGCTTCCATTTGGTATTAGCATGAAAGAGGTGATTGAGAAGATTGGAGGAGGAGTCAAAGGTGGGAAGAGACTAAAAGCGGTTATCCCTGGAGGTTCTTCTGTTTGTATATTAAAAGCAGATGAGATAGAAAATGTTACTCTTGATTATGAATCCTTGAAAGAACATGGTTCTTCTTTGGGTACAGGGGGGATGATTATCTTAGATGAAGATACTTCTATCCCTAAAGCCATGAAAAACCTCTTTGAATTTTACCATCATGAATCTTGTGGACAGTGTACGCCTTGTAGAGAAGGTACTGGTTGGGTTGATAAAATCCTCAAAAGAATTTTAGATGGAGAGGGTAAAAAAGAGGATTTTGATACCATGCTTGATGTGTGTGATATGCTCAATGGAAAAACGATTTGTGTTTTTGCCCCTTCAGTTGCCTTTATAGCAAATAGCTATTTAAGTAAATTCAAGGATGAATTTTATAAACTTTGCAAATAATTTTAAATAAAGTGTGAGAATGAGAGAAATTTTAAGAGAAATTTGTCTGTTTGGTTCACTTGATGACAAACAGCTTGAGCAATTAGAAAGAATTAGTACTATTAAAAAATTTCGTCCTGGCAATATCCTCTTTTATGAGGGTGATGAACCAAAAGAGTTGTATTTTTTAATTGATGGACTCATTAAAATGTATAAATATAATCATAATAACCAAATCAATATCCTCAATTACTATCATACTCCTTCTCTCATAGGAGAAGCAGCAACTCTTCAAAAAACACCGCACGAGACAAATGCAGAATGCGATACAAATGCTACTGTTTTAGTTATCTCTTATGA
The DNA here is from genome assembly GCA_002742765.1 of Sulfurospirillum sp. UBA12182. Classification (GTDB taxonomy): domain Bacteria; phylum Campylobacterota; class Campylobacteria; order Campylobacterales; family Sulfurospirillaceae; genus UBA6810. Next base: position 43,724 of record DLUF01000115.1, read on the forward strand.
AGAGTTTGAAAAATTCTTTTTACAAAACCCAAAGATTGCAGTAGGTATCATTATGCAACTTGTTGCTAAAGTAAAAAAATTAATGAATGCAAATTTACAGCACTCATCAAACCAAAAAGTTGCACAACTCATTTGTGAAAATCCAGAACTTTTTGAAAAACTCAAAAAGTATAAAATAGCAGAAATTTTAAATATGACTCCAGAAACCCTCTCACGAACACTAAAAAAATTTCAAAAAGATGGTTTCATCACATATACAACAAGGTCTTTAAAAATTCTCAACGAACCAGCCCTAAGAGAGCTTT